>NZ_JBEAFQ010000051.1:0-82590 GCF_040062275.1 Klebsiella sp. GW_Kp182
TGCGAAGGTGGCGGAATTGGTAGACGCGCTAGCTTCAGGTGTTAGTGTCCTTACGGACGTGGGGGTTCAAGTCCCCCCCCTCGCACCAATATTCTTACCCTTCCGTTTTATCCCATCAGCTTCAAATTGATTATTACCAGCATCATCCCACTGACCAGCGCCACGCATGATGGCAGCAGAACAAAGTGCCTTAGCTGACGGTGCCAAATCATCACCGCTGACATGAGCATTCCCAGCGTCACCAATCCGCGCCAGGCATCTACCGACAAATCGGCAAATCCGAGGACGGCAATCAGTACGCCAGGGATCAACACGCCCCATCCACTCCCTAAAGTTCGCTGCAACATGTTTTCGCCTCTCACAACGATAATGATAACCAATATCATATGGTAATTTTTATCATTTGTCATCCCGGGAAAATAGCGCGTCCTTATTCTTTACGTTTGTGGTAATGACATACATTCATGAAGGTGATAAATTAAGCGGCAAAAAATAATATATTAAATTATCTGATTATTTCGTAAAAACCTTATTTTGCGCACTGTTTTTTATTATTCACTTCAAACTAACATCACATTGAATTTTAACGATTAATAATGACAACTCCGACATGACTGCACAATCCTGGCGCTCCCATTACGAACAGAAATATCAGTATTCCTTACGGCTATTTTTACTGCTTAATTTAGTTTCATCCGTCTTATCCCTTGTCAGCCCGCTCTTTACCGTCATCACTTTTACATTACCCTGTTTTCTGATAGTTGCCTGCAGCACGGTCCTGCTGCTATGGCACTGTAAATTCTCTCAGCACAAAATAAATATTCCGGTTATTTCTCTGCTATTTGGCCTGCTTTGGGCGTGGCACGTTGCGCTAAAAGCAATGGTGATGGGGCCGCCGCATTTTAACTACCTGGTGATCGCCTTATTAAGCGTGTTATTTATTGGCACCATTGCTTTTTCCAGCAATATCATTGGCTTTACTTTGCACTCTTTACCCACATACCTTATCTGCCTGATTCTTGGCGGAGGAGAACAATGGCTGCGCATGTCCTGGTGCTTTCTGTTGCCTATTGCCGGTATCACCCTGCAAAGCCTTATTCAGAAACGCAGCGATGTATTCACGCAGGGGCTCATGGATAAGCTGCTGAAGGAACGCAATACCCTTAACGATCTCAGTATGTTGGATCCGCTTACCGGTTTGTATAATCGGCGGGGCTTACAAAACCGGCTGGACACCATTCTTTCTCTCGACGGCGCCGGGCATTACGTTCTGCTACTGGACATTGATCATTTCAAAGCCTACAACGACCACTACGGGCATATGATGGGCGACCAGGCTTTGATTCAGGTCTCCGCCGCCATTCGTAACGCCGTGCGCTCGCGCGACATCGTTGCCCGCTTTGGCGGCGAGGAGTTTATGGTGCTGTTGACCAGCAGCTGTGCGGAAAACGCCCTTCAGGCCGCAGAGCGCATCCGCCAGCGGGTCTACGATCTAAAAATCCCGCATATGTTTAATGAAAGCGTCGCGACCAACGTGACCATCAGTATCGGCATGACGCCGCTGATGGATGCGGATATCGACAGTGCGCTGAAACGGGCGGACAACGCGCTCTACGAAGCCAAAAATATGGGACGTAACATTATTCTCACCAGCTAGGCCTTTACCGCGCGGCAGGCGTCGCCGCGCGGACAAATCTCTTGCCAAGCCGGTGCCGCGGCATTAGTATCAGAAATCATTATCATTTAGATTTGTATCTGGCACCGATGGCTTACCGTTCACTTGCATTCAACAATGAGATCATCTGGCGGGCTCCGCTCCCTTCGGCTGAGCGTGAACTGGCGAACGCAATACGGGACAAGATTAACGCGTTACGTCCGCATCTGCTGGATTTTATCCGTCTGAATGAAGAAGCCCCTCACCATGCCCTCACCTTGGCTGAGTGGTCGCAGCCCGCGACGCTGAGTTCGTTAATCGCGACGTATTCTGACCATATTTATCGCAACCAGCCCGGGCAAGCCCGTGAGCAAAAACCGCTGCTATCCCTCTGGGCACAATGGTACATCGGTTTACTGGTGCCCCCTTTAATGCTGGCGCTGTTGAGTGAAGAACGCGCCGTTAGCCTGGCGCCGGAGCATTTTCGCGTCGAGTTTCATGAAACAGGCCGTGCCGCCTGTTTCTGGATTGATATCCATTCAGCAGGTACTTCCCCGGCAGAATCCGCGCAGTCCCGGATGGAAAAGCTGGTCACCACCGCTTTGCAACCCGTGGTGCAGGCGCTTGAAGCCACTGGCGATATCAATGGCAAACTTATCTGGAGCAATACGGGTTATTTGATTAACTGGTATCTCGGGGAAATGAGAACCCTGGTCGGAGATGAAAAAGTGGCCGCGCTGCGTCAGCTCTTCTTCTTCAACAAACAGCTATCAGGCGGTGAGGATAACCCGCTGTGGCGTACGGTGGTTTTACGTGAAGGGCAGCTCGTGCGCCGCACCTGCTGCCAGCGCTATCGCCTGCCGGACGTACAGCAGTGCGGGGACTGTACGCTGAAATAATCGATGGTGAAAACAAACGGGCGGCTATTCAGCCGCCCGTTTGTTTTTATGCCGTTTGCTGACTCTCTTCCGCCATGCGCTGCGCCTCTTCGGCCTCCTGCGCGAGCAGCTGTTTCTCGTACACCTTGAAGAACGGGAAGTAGATAATCGCCGAAACGCAGGCCAGGACGACCACCAGAATCGCCGCCCGGAAATCCCACCCCAGCGCCCACGCGCCGCCAATCGGCGCCGGAGCAGTCCACGGAACAACCGAAATCACCCGGCCGATAAGATCCAGCTTCATTGCCGCCCAGGCCAGTACGGCGTTAACCATCGGCGCCAGCAGGAAGGGAATAAAGAACACCGGGTTCATCACGATAGGGGTGCCAAAAATAACCGGCTCGTTAATGTTAAACAGGCTTGGCACCACGCTCAGACGGCCAATCGAACGCAGATGCGCGGAGCGGCTGCGCAGATAGCAGAATACCAGCCCCATCGTCGCCCCTGAACCGCCAATCACAATAAAGAATGTCCAGAACGCTTCCATAAAGATATGCGGCAGCGGAGCCCCCTGAGCCAGGGCCTGCTGGTTCATGCCGAGGTTAGTGAGCCAGAACATTTGCAGCATGCCGGAAACAATGGCCGCACCGTGGATCCCTGCAAACCACAGCAGGTGGCCCACCAGAACCGCCAACAAAATTGCGGGTAAGGAGTCCGCTGCGGAAACCAGCGGCTTAAAGATAGCCATAATCGCCTGAGGGATCAGCATATCGAAATGATGCTGAATAAGCAGGCTCAGGGGATAGAGCGTCAGGACGACAACCAGTACCGGGATCAACAGATCAAACGAGTTTTTGATCATCGGCGGCACCTGATCCGGCAAGCGAATACCGATATTATGCGCCTTCAGGAAGCGCATCATTTCAACGCAGTAGACCGCCACCAGAATCGCCGTAAATATGCCCGTTCCTCCCAGGCTATCTACCGGCAGGTTGCCGTTCGTTTTTGGCGCCGCCACCAGCAGGAAGGCCATGATCGACAGCATGGCGCACATAAAGGGGTCGAGCTGATTGGTTTTTTCGTAATGCTTGCCGAGGTTATAGGCGATCGCGGCGCAAATGTAGATCGACATAATGCCCATCGTCATATCGAACGGCGTCAGAATTCGTCCTTCAAACTCTTTTGCCAGATCCAGCCAGGCGCGGGCAAATCCCCATGTGGTATCCGGTGAAAACGGCGGATACGCAAATACCAGCAGAAAAGAGCCGACAATCATAAACGGCATGGCGGAGATAAAACCGTCGCGGATTGCCATAACGTGGCGCTGAGACGAGATGCGTCCAGCGACAGGGCTGATGTAATTTTCTACGAAGCGAAATATCAGATTAAATGCAGCATGGTTAGCAGACATAGCAGCCCTCCTGACAGGCTAGATGAACAGGCCCAACAACGATTATCTTGCCGTTATGATAAACCCGCTTCGGCGAGGGGGTTACCCAATCGGGTAGCCTGCTGGCCCGACTGCTCAACCAGGTTCGATTCATCTTCGGCTCTTTGTTATAGGTGACGCAGGGAAGTTACCTTGTCAGTATTCCTGTCTCCGTGAATAACCGCAACCGGTTACAGTAACCGGTTGCGGTGAATGTGAAGGAGATCCAGAAATTAAAAAGAATCTTGATTCTCTACCATGGATATTTACACTTTGCGAAGCTTGTGACAGATTTTTAACAAGCCTTAATCAGGAGATTCCAATGAGTCTGCAGTCCGTGCGGCAGTTTTTTACTGACCACGCCCCCGATATCGAAATCATCGAACTTACTCAGAGCACGGCCACGGTAGCGTTAGCCGCAGCGGCGCATAACGTTGAACCCGGGCAAATCGCCAAGACCCTGTCTTTAAAAATAAAAGAAAGGGTTGTTCTCGTTGTCGCGAAAGGCGATGCGCGCCTGGATAATAAAAAGCTAAAGGAAGCCTTTGGCGCTAAAGCCCGTATGCTAAATGAGGTCATTACGCTAACGGGACACCCCATTGGCGGCGTCTGCCCATTTGGCCTGGAAGTTCCGCTGGCTGTGTACTGCGATATCTCACTGAGGCAGTACCCGGAAGTGCTGCCAGCAGCAGGTTCAATATATAGCGCCGTTCGTATTTCACCTGAACGGTTGGCGCAGCTGACTGATGCTAAGTGGATTGACGTGTGTCTTTAACAGACCGCTGAGGTTACTGAGCAAGGCGCATCACCGTGGCATCATCATTATTCGCCGACAGGCGCATGAGTATGTCTGCCGCGCTCAGTAGTCCCATATCAGAACTGACGCCGAGCTTGGTCATGGCGTTAAACTTATGGGCCCGAATCGTTTTGATATTGCGTTCCAGCTGCGTCGCTATTTCCGGCAACGAGTAGCCATAAGACATATATCGCAGGATGGTATGTTCCGTTGGGCTCAAAAGTTGGCTATAGATACTCTGCTTTTGGCTTAACGAGCTCTCATTCGCCGGATAGCTACGATCGAGAAGCTGAAGCAAGCACTCCTGCAGCTGTAGCCGACAGGCCGATTTATTCAAAATACCGTGTAAGCGAGAAGGCGTCAGATGGCTGACCAAACGCATTTCCGCTTCATCATTAGCTAAGATAATTCTTTGCGTGTCGGGACAATAACGCGCGATCTCATGGAGAAAGAGCAAGCTTTCAAGTCGGGATCTGCGGTTACCTGAAAGTGAAAAAATAATCGCAGAAAAATCTCTCGCCTGAAACTCCCGTTTTAATGCCATCGTATCTTTAAAGAACTGAATACGATAATTCTTACCACTTTCATTAATTAATATGTGGCGAAGCGCCACTTCTGTCATCGCACATTTCTCTACGATAGCGACATATCTTGTTGTGAGGTCTTTTTCCATTCTGTTTGATCTCCATAGGCTGAATAAATATTCAGCTCCTTCATTCCCTGTGCACTATTAATCCAGGCATACATCTCTGCATTACTACGCAAAGATAAGCGGCGCATAGCACTATTTTTCTGCGCACTTATGGTTTTATTGCTCTTCTTCAATAAAGCAGCAATTTGATTAATTCCCCATCCTTTTGCAAGAAGCCTCAACACCTTACGCTCAGAAAGAGTCAGAATAACCAGCTTTTGCGGTTCTTCATCGATGCGTTCTACCTCAGGAGAGAACAACGTCTGGCTAATTCGTTCAGCGGCAAGTCCACCCGCGCGCACAACCTCAATGAGACGTTTTACCGGCTCGCTGTCCGAAATTAATGTACTTTCAGGACGCATTAATAATTGAACAGCTAACGGAAAACAGGCGTTGCCTACCATAAAGACCCAGTGTATATCCCTGTATTGAGTCATTAAAGAGTAGTAATGTTCGCAAATATTTCTTGGATGCTCTATTTCACCGGACAAGTCAGCAATGACTAACACTGCACGACGCAGCTGCAGCAGGGTTAGCTCATCCTGAGAACGACAAAAACTCAATTCATAATCAGGGAGATGCTCCCCAACGATGGCTTTTAAGCCGGACTGCATAACCGGTATTCTGCTGATAATAATGCCGAACTTACCTTGTCCTGGTAACATAAACCCTCCGCTTCCTGTCGAAGACTCACCGCCGGCGGAAAAACAATTGGATGCATAATTTAATAGTCATCGTAATTATTTTGCCCAAATGAATCTTTATCATCCCTGGCGGGTGCGCGATATCGCACCCTAAAGCCAACTTAATAATGAGGAGTAACATATTGCTGTTATCCATACCAATGATTAACATTAACACAGGTAGTTGTCATCAATAAATTAGAAATGGTTAACATCGTCGTTAGATACGCTAACTTAAGATATATTAAATAAAGATTTATTTATTTTATTTTTTTCCTAAATACTTTTGGTGATTCACCGCTATAGCGGCGAAAGAAGCGAGAAAAATAGGCCGCATCAGTAAACCCTAAGTAATCAGAAAGTTGAGCGATAGTCATGCTGGTGTACTGCAGGTTGCGACGCGCCTCAAGCATCAACCTTTGATGTAAAACTCCCAGTGCGCTGCAGCCATAAAATTCATGACACAAATAATTCAAATGAGTCGCAGACACCCCCACCTCCCTGGCATACCCGGCTAATGGCATATGTTCACGATAGTGGCTTTCGATAAGGCGCGAGAAATGACGCATGACGCTCCGCTTACGTTCCGCTTTGTCCTCCGTTATGAGCTGCGGTTGATATTGCCGATTCAGCCAGACCAACAGCGCTCCCAGCAGTGAATGAAGCATCATTTCGCGCGCATCGTAATCTTCGCGGTACTCCTCTTGCAAAGCGGTAAACAGCGCCCGGATATGGCCCCGGGAGCTCTTCACCGGCACGCAACGCGGTTGGCCGAGCACATCCAGCTGACTGCCAAACTGATTTTCAAGGCTTCCGAGCAGCGGCAGCGCCAGCGACAAAACGTAGCCCTCCGTACCCGGCGAAAAGCGAAATCCATGAATACATAGCGCCGGAACCACCTGAATACAGGACTCCGTCATCACGGTCGTCGCGCCTTCGATTTCAATCTCCGCCCGCCCTTTATGCAGATACAGTAGCTGCACCAGCTCTGCGTGCTGATGCACGCGGATATGCCATTCATAAAGATGGCTGCGCTGGAGTATGGACTCACAGTGCAGAAGATCGGGCGTTGGCCAGCCCTGATCTTCGCCATACAGTTTGAAAACGGGAATGGTACTCGCTGCCTGCATCACGACTCCAGAGCCTTTTCTATTACGCCACGCGTTCCATCGGCAGACCCACATAGTTTTCAGCGATAGTGGTTAACCCGGCGCGTGATTCAAGATAGTAGCGACGATCCGCCGCCTGCATTTTTCTGTCGAACTCGCTTTGTTGCGGAAAATCATGCAGCAGACGCGTCATAAACCAGCTGAATCGCTCACCTTTCCACACCCGATCCAGCGCCAAACGCGAGTAGCTGGCTAAGAGGTCAATACGGCCATGGTGATAATACTCACGCAGGATCCGCCAAAGATAGTTCACATCGGACGCCGCGAGATTCAGCCCCTTCGCCCCGGTAGGCGGTACGATATGCGCCGCATCTCCCAGCAGAAATAGCCTCCCGTACTGCATCGGCTCCACTACATAGCTGCGCAGCGGCGCGATACTCTTCTCAAGTGAGTGACCGGTTACTAACTTATTGGTCAGCTCATCAGGGAGACGCCGCTTGAGCTCAGTCCAGAAGCGTTCATCAGACCACTCCTCCACCTTTTCGCTAAGCGGTACCTGCAGATAATAGCGGCTTCGAGTTAGTGAGCGCTGACTACAGAGCACAAACCCCCGCTCGTGGTGGGCGTAAATCAGCTCCGGGTTCACCGGTGGCGTATCGGCCAGCAGCCCGAGCCAGCCAAACGGCCAGACGCTCTCGTACTCTTTCAGCACCCCTGCCGGGATGCTCTGGCGGGACACGCCGTGAAAGCCGTCGCAGCCGGCGATAAAGTCGCACTCAAGGCGGCAGTTTTCGCCATTGCTGATAAAAGAGACCGACGGTCGATCGCTTTTTGCCTCATTAATGGTGACATCGCTGACGCCATAAATCGTCGCTGCCCCGCATGCCTCCCTCGCCGCCATCAAATCCCGCGTCACTTCGGTCTGGCCATACACCATCACGCTTTTGCCTGCCGTCAGTTCCGTTAGCGGAACCGGTACGCGCTTGCCCTCAAACAAAAATTCGACGCCGTGATGGATCAGCCCTTCCGCATCCATTCGCCGGGCCGCCCCGGCTTCGCGCAGCAGTTCTACCGTTCCGCTTTCCAGAATTCCCGCGCGGATCCTCCCCAGCACATACTCAGGCGTCTGTCGCTCAAGGATGACGGTCTGAATCCCGGCGTGATGTAATAACTGCCCCAGCAGGAGTCCCGACGGGCCCGCTCCGATAATCGCCACCTGTGTTTTCATCGCATCGCCTCAGCATGGTTAATTATTTGTTTGTTTTTTGTTTATTAAAAGTTTGAATTTGCATTTTTGATAACTCTGATGGGAAAAAGAAGGGAGAAACGGGTGCAAAAATTGGACTTTTCACCAATCTTGCGGAAGTGTGGCAGAGTTCAAATTTCAGGGTTCCCGTAGAGCGGGTGGTTTTTTACACATTGTTTGATCCTGACCGCTCAGCTAAAACAAGACTTCAGGTAAAAGTAACGCCAGACACTACGGCAACGGGCATCACGGACAGCAGGTATTTATGCAAGCAGATCGGGCAACTCAGCGCGCTATCACGCGATTGTGTATTCAATGTGGTCTTTTCTTATTACAACACGGCGCGGAAAGCGCGCTGGTTGAGGAGCTCTCAACCCGTCTGGGTCTGGCCTTAGGGATGGATAGCGTGGAAAGCGCCATCTCTTCGAATGCGATTGTTCTCACCACCATTAAGGACGGGGAGTGTCTGACCTCAACGCGAAAAAACACCGATCGCGGCATCAACATGCACGTCGTCACGGAGGTTCAGCATATTGTGATTATGGCAGAGCATAAGCTGCTGGATTATAAGGATGTCGAAAAACGATTCGCGCAAATCAAGCCGCTGCGCTATCCGCGCTGGCTGCTGGTTTTCATGGTCGGCCTCTCCTGCGCCTGCTTTTGCAAACTTAACAACGGCGGCTGGGACGGTGCGCTGGTCACCTTCTGCGCCAGTACGGTAGCCATGTATATTCGCCAGGTACTCACCCATCGTTCAATGCATCCGCAAATCAACTTTTGCCTCACCGCCTTCGTCGCAACGACTATCTCCGGGCTGATGCTGCGCCTGCCGGCTTTCGCCAGCACGCCAACGATCGCGATGGCCGCCAGCGTGCTGCTGCTGGTACCCGGTTTTCCGCTGATCAACGCCGTTGCCGACATGTTTAAGGGGCATATCAACACCGGTCTGGCGCGCTGGGCCATTGCCAGCCTGCTGACGCTCGCCACCTGTATCGGCGTGGTGATGGCGATGACGATGTGGGGACTACGCGGATGGGCATAATTTTCTATCTCTACGAACTGGCGCTGGATATGATGCTGGCAGCCATTCCCGCCGTCGGGTTCGCCATGGTGTTCAACGTCCCGCAGCGGGCGCTGCGCTGGTGCGCGCTGCTGGGCGCTATCGGCCACGGCTCGCGCATGGTCATGATGACGGCGGGTTTTAATATTGAGTGGGCGACGTTTATGGCGGCCCTGCTGGTTGGTAGCATCGGTATCCAGTGGTCCCGCTGGTATCTGGCGCACCCGAAGATTTTTACCGTAGCGGCGGTGATCCCGATGTTCCCCGGCATCTCCGCCTATACCGCGATGATTTCAGCGGTGAAAATCAGCCATTTCGGCTACTCGGAAGAGATGATGATTATGCTGCTGAGCAACTTCCTTAAGGCTTCATCGATCGTTGGCGCATTATCCATTGGCTTGTCTATCCCCGGGCTTTGGCTGTATCGCAAGCGTCCGCGCGTCTAGCTAATCGCGCCGCCGGGTCGCCCGCGGCGCTCCTTCCTGAGCGACCTCTATGCTACTATGTGTGCAGCTACCCCTCTCTTTTTAGTTGTTCAGAGTTGAGATTGATTTATGTCTTCACGAATATTAACTACCGATTTTAGCGGTCTGGATGACTTCATGCAGGATCACGCTGCGGTACTGGCAAAATCGGCCAGCGGCGCCGTCGCCGTATTTGCCAACAACGCCCCCGCATTCTATGCGCTGACGCCGGAGCGTCTGGCGCAGCTGCTGGAGCTGGAAGCAAAACTCGCGCGTCCTAACAGCGATATTGCGCTGGACGCGCAGTTTTTTGACGAGCCGACGGCGACCCCCGTTGCGGTTCCGATGGGGAAATTTCCGATGTACGCCGACTGGCAGCCGGATGCGGATTTTCAGCGCCTGGCCGCGCTGTGGGGCATCGCCCTGAGCCAGCCCGTTACGCCGGAAGAGTTGGCGGCATTTGTCGCTTACTGGCAGGCTGAAGGTAAAGTCTTTCATCATGTCCAGTGGCAGCAGAAGCTGGCGCGCAGCGTACAGATTGGCCGGGCCAGCAACGGCGGCCAGCCGCGCCGGGACGTCAACGCGATTAGCGAACCTGATAATCACATTCCACGAGGATTCCGAGGATGAGCATGAAAAATGTCGGCGATTTAATGAAGCGCCTGCAAAAGATGATGCCAGCCCATGTCGAACCCGCGTTTAAGACAGGTGAGGAGCTGCTGGCATGGCAAAAAGAACAGGGCAAGCTGCGTTCTGAGGCGCTGGAACGCGAAAACCGGGCCATGAAAATGCAGCGAACCTTTAACCGCTCCGGCATCCGCCCGCTGCATCAGAACTGCTCGCTGGATAACTACCGGGTGGAGTGTGAAGGCCAGATGATTGCGCTGTCCCGAGCGCGCCAGTACGTCGAGGAGTTCGACGGCAATATCGCCAGCTTTATCTTCTCCGGCAAACCGGGTACCGGAAAAAACCATCTCGCCGCCGCTATCTGCAACGAACTGCTGCTTCGGGGTAAGTCGGTGTTGATTATCACCGTCGCCGATATCATGTCAGCGATGAAAGATACCTTTGGCAACCGGGAAACCAGCGAAGAGCAGCTGCTCACCGACCTGAGCAAGGTGGACCTGCTGGTGATTGACGAAATCGGCATGCAAACGGAATCACGCTACGAAAAGGTGATTATTAACCAGATCGTCGATCGCCGCTCTTCGTCAAAGCGCCCTACCGGTATGCTAACCAACAGCACCATGGACGAGATGAACAAGCTGCTCGGCGAGCGCGTGATGGACCGGATGCGGCTGGGCAATAGCCTGTGGGTTAACTTCAACTGGGACAGCTACCGCGATCGCGTAACCGGAAAAGAGTATTAAGATATTTCTGAACCCCGCCGGCGTTATAATCAGGGGATTATTCAGTCACGGCGAAGAGTACGTCTATGAAATCTGCAAAAACGTTGTTCCGCACGGCAATGGTGGCCGGCGCTTTATTGACCTTTGGCGCGCACGCCACCTCCTGGCAGGATTCGCTCTCCAGCGCCGCTAACCAGCTCAGCAGTCAGAGCGGAAGCCAGCAAAGCGGCGGTATGTCCCTCTCTTCGCTGACCGGTTTGCTCAACGGCGGCAGCCAGTCGTTGACTTCCAGCAGCATGAATAATGCCGCCGGGATTATGTCTTACTGCGCGAAACAGAAGCTGGCTTCGGTTACCAATACCGAAAACGTTAAAAATCAGGTTCTGGATAAGCTGGGTCTCAGCACGCCGGAAAAACAAAAAGAGGACACCAGCTATCTTGAGGGCCTTCAGGGCTTGCTGACCAGTAAAGACGGCCAGCAGCTGAATCTGAACACCCTTGGCAGCAGCCCGCTGGCGGAAAAAGTGAAAACCAAAGCCTGCGATCTGGTCTTAAAACAGGGCGTGAGCTTCCTCTCCTGATTTTATCCTCTTAATGCCGCGTTTGGCGCGTTACCCTTGCCTGCGCGGCGGCAACGTCTGTTTTTTAACATCTTTCCCCCAAATCCCCTGGCTGACTGGATGTGAGGCAGTTCAAAAACGGCGATTTCTAAACCAATTCTGAACCACAGCACAAATTCATGACGATACAATTGCGGCAATATTGCGCTGCAATTACAGTGTAGCGTGAAAAAAGATCTATCTGGCCAGCCGACAGCTGGCGTGAATGAGGATGAGCTGTGTCAGAGTTGTTATCCATCGCCCTGTTTCTTGCTTCGGTGATGATTTACGCATTAAAAGCCGGTCGTAATACCTGGTGGTTCGCCGCCACCCTCACGGTGCTGGGCCTGTTCGTTGTTCTGAATATTACCCTCTACGCCAGCAATTACTTCACCGGCGACGGTATCAATGACGCGGTACTTTATACGTTGACCAACAGCCTGACGGGCGCCGGCGTGGGCAAATATATTCTGCCGGGCGTGGGGCTGGTCGTCGCGCTGGTCGCGGTATTTGGCGCACTCGGCTGGGTGCTCCGCCGTCGCCGGCATCATCCTCATCACTTTGGTTACAGCCTGGTGGCGCTGGTTCTGGCGCTGGCGTCAGTGGATGCCAGCCCCGCCTTCCGCCAGATTAGCGAGTTGGTTAAATCCCAGTCCCGCGATGGCGATCCTGACTTTGCGGCTTACTACAAAGAGCCGTCAAAAAGCATCGCCAACCCGAAACTGAACCTGGTGTACATTTACGGCGAAAGCCTTGAGCGCACTTATTTTAATAACGATGCGTTCCCGAACCTGACCCCAGAGCTCGGCAAACTGAAAAGCGAGGGGCTGGACTTTAGCAACACCGCCCAGCTCCCCGGTACCGACTACACGATTGCCGGAATGGTCGCCTCCCAGTGCGGGATCCCGCTGTTTGCGCCGTTTGAAGGCAACGCCTCGGCCTCGGTTTCCAGCTTTTTCCCGCAGAATATCTGCCTTGGAGATATACTGAAAAACTCGGGTTATGAGAACTACTTTGTGCAGGGCGCTAATCTGCGCTTCGCCGGAAAAGACGTTTTCCTTAAATCTCACGGCTTCGATCATCTGTACGGCGCGGAAGAGCTAAAAACCACGGTCGCCGATCCGACCTATCGTAACGACTGGGGGTTCTACGATGATACGGTTCTTGATGAAACCTGGAAAAAATTCGAAGCGCTTTCGCAGTCAGGAAAACGCTTTTCGCTGTTTGCGCTGACGGTCGATACCCATCATCCGGATGGCTTTATCTCCCGCACCTGCCAGCGTAAAAGCTACGATATGGACGGTAAAAAGAATCTTTCGTTCAGCGCCGTCTCCTGTAGTCAGGAGCATGTCGCGGCGTTAATCGAGAAGATTAAAGCTTCGCCGTGGTTCAAAAATACGGTCATCGTGGTGTCATCCGATCACCTGGCAATGAAAAACAGCGCCTGGGACTATCTGAATAAGCAGGATCGCAGCAACCTGTTTTTCGTTCTGCGCGGCGATGAGCCCCGGCAGGATACGCTGGCCATCAAGCGTAATACCATGGATAACGGCGCGACGGTGCTCGATATCCTCGGCGGCGATAACTTTATTGGCCTTGGCCGCAGCAGCCTTTCCGGCGAGTCGCTCTCCGCCGTGTTCCTCAATATGAAAGAGAAGGTGCTGGCGTGGAAGCCGGATATCATCCGCCTGTGGAATTTCCCCAAAGAGATGAAGAATTTCACCGTGGATTCACAGAAGAATATGATCTCCTTCTCCGGCAGCCATTTCCGCCTGCCGCTGCTGCTGCGTATCTCCGATAAGCGCGTTGAGCCGCTGCCGGAAAGCGAATACTCCGCGCCGCTGCGTTTCCAGCTGGCCGATTTCGCGCCGCGCGATAACTTCGTCTGGGTCGACCGCTGCTATAAGATGGGTCAGCTGTGGTCGCCGGAAGTGGCGCTCTCCACCGACTGGTGCGTCTCGCAGGGCCAGCTGGGGGGCGAACAGAAAGTCCAGCGCGTCGACAAAGCCCAGTGGCAAGGTAAAACCGCGTTCAAAGATACCCTTATCGATATGGAGCGTTATAAAGGCAACGTCGATACGCTGAAGATCGTCGATAACGATATTCGCTATAAAGCCGACAGCTTCCTGTTTAACGTCGCCGGCGCGCCGGAAGAGGTGAAGCAGTTCAGCGGCATCTCCCGACCGGAAACCTGGGGGCGCTGGTCTAATGCCCAGCTCGGCAGTGAAGTGAAAATTGAATATAAAGAGCCGCTGCCGGAGAAATTCGATCTGGTGATTACCGCCAAAGCCTACGGGCCGAATGCCAATAAGCCGATTCCGGTACGGGTGGGCAACAGCGAACAAACGCTAACGCTGGCCAATGATGTCACCACCACCACCCTGCATTTCGATAATCCGTCGCGCAGCAGTACGTTGACGATTGCGCCGCCGGACCCGCAGTCCACGAACGAGGGCAATATTCTCGGCCACTCTCCGCGTCAGCTGGGCATCGGCATGGTTGAAATCAAAGTGGTGAAAAGCGAAGGATAAGCCATCGTGCCCGGCGGCTTTTTGCGCCGGGCCGTGGTGACGGTGGGTGGAAATTAGCTATGCAGCGGCTTTAGCTCATCCGCCGACAGTCCGGTAATCCGCTGTACCGTCTCGGTATCTAAACCGTTCTGCAGCATACTGCCGGCAATGCGCAGCGCTTCCCGCCGGCTCCCTTCCTGCAGGCCTTCCAGGCGCCCTTCTTGTCGGCCTTCCTGTATCCCTTCCTGCCTTCCCTCTTGCCGACCTTCCTGCTTGAGCTTTTGAGCGATAGACATCAACCTCTCCTCATAGTGTGGCAGACGGCGGGCCAACCGGCGGAGAAACACGCTCGGATCGGCGCTATTGCCGTACTGCAGCATATAATGAAACAGCACTCTTAACTGCCTGCGGTTAGTGTATCCCAGCATCACAAGGGTCGCCAACGACTCCGTAATCCCGCTGAGATCGCGCTGACGAATATGCTTTTGCATCAGCTCCAGCAGAGCGACCCGCCGGTGCTGAACGATTTCATCGTCCGGCATCACCGTTACGTCAACCAGCGGAAACGGGCAGGCGTACAGCGTCCTCGCCATCTGCGGGTCGGCAAATTCGTCCAGCCAGTTCAGGGAAAAGGGATAAGGACTGGTCGCGCCGTGATAAAAAAGCATCGGCACCACCAGCGGCAGCGTTTTGTGCCCGGCGTCGAGGTGCCGCTGCATCGCGGCAATCGCATAGCGCATCAGGCGAAAAGCCATATGGTTATCCGGCGAACTCTGGTGCTCTATCACCACATACACATATCCCAGGCCGCAGGGGGTTTGTACCGACCACAGTACGTCCGAATACCAGGCGCGCAGATCTTCATCAATAAAGCTCGCCGGCTCCAGCCGTAGGGTAGAAAAATCACACCGCTGGCGGATCGCTTCCGGCAGATGCAGCGTGAGAAAATCATTCGCCGTCTCCGGGTGGCGAAGAAATCGCTTAAAGACCGCATCGTGCGGCGTCGAGGTCATCCGTTTTTTCATGGCCGTCCGCTTGCCTGAAAGAGAAGGAAAGCCGGACTCTACCATCGGTTTTTACTTCGTTGGTTTTGGCGATGATTTTATGGGAAGCGCCTCGGAGAATCGCGCAGCGGCCAGCCCGGCTGGCCGCCATCAGCAAAGCTTAGTAATCAAACTGACGGTAATAACGGCGGATATTAAGGTCATGCCCGGTATGGTGTTCAAAATGGGCCGCCAGCCTGTCCACCAGCAGGGTGGAAACCACGCACGGCGCCATAATCCAGCGGAAAGCCTCATCAATGCCGTTCAGCGGATAGTCGCGCGGGTCAATCACCACCAGATGGTCGGTGATCTTCTCAGCGAAGCGTTCAACGCGCTCATCCAGCGCCCGGCATTTACCCTCGCCTTTGACCAGGAACAGCGGGACCTCTTTTTCCAGCAGCTCCAGGGTGCCGTGGAAAAACTCGGCTGAACTCACCGATTTGGTCCGCTTCCACTGCATCTCTTCGAGAATACACATTGAGAACAGATAGACCTCACCCCACATTTCCGCCCCGCCGATCCACATCATATAGTCGCAGCCGTGATACTGAGCGGCGATTTTATCCGCCTGCGGATCGAACTGGCGTTTGGCCTGCAGAAGATTTTCCGGCAGCAACTCCAGCTGGCGTGCAAAACGATCGTAATTCGCGAAATCACCGTGACGATAAATGACGCGGAAGAATAACCAGTAGAGCAGCATATATTCATATTCCACGCCGTTCTTGTGGCACATCGGAATATGCCAGCTCGCCGCCTCGGCTAATGGCGAATCGGCGTTACGGGTGATGGCCACCACGCGAATCCCCTGCGCTTTGCACCATTCGGCAATGGCCACCGACTCTTTGGTATCGCCGGATTTAGATAGCGTCACCACCACCGCATCTTTATTTAATTTTTTATGTCCGCGATGAATTAATTCCGCCGCCTGCTCAAGGTAAACCGGCACGCTGGTTAATTCTTTTGCAAACTCATTTATTGCCATCATCGGCGCCAAAGAACCGCCCACCGAGGCGAAAAATAAGGCACTACAGCCGCTCTGATAAATATCATCGGCAACGGTTTCCGCCTGTTTGCGCGCAGCGATGATCTCGCGAGCACTGGTCAGGTACTCGTCCTGATTAAAACCCAACATAGTTTTCTCCTGAATAATCAGATTTTACTTTTTAAGACGCGATCAAAATCGTCAAAAATACGTTTAGCCAGATCGATGCCTTTCAGGCCGGCGGTATGCCAGGCCAGCATCTGGACGGGAACAATCAGCAGCAGCGGCGCCAGATGATGTTCACACGGGCAGCTTAGCGCCAGCGTCTGCGCATCCTCTTCGTCGCTCAGCGTCAGCGTAAAGGCGCGGGCAATGGACGGCGCCATATAGTCCCGCAGCGCCCGGGTCCGCGCATCCGGCGCATCTTCAATAAACAGCATCACATGGCGGGCATTGGCTTCCAGATAGGGGCCGTGCATATAGGCCTCAAGTTCAAAACCGCTGGAAGGCACGCGTACCGTTTCGGTAAATTTGGTTTCGAACTCCTTCGCGACGCCCACCAGCGCGCCATAGCCGGTGGCGACAAAGCGCTCGCCGCCCCGCAGCGCTTCGCCATGCCTGTCGATAAACCGCGAGGTGCGGTCAATGACATCCGGGATCGCCGCCGCCAGCCGCTGCAGTTCGGCAAGATAGCGCTGCTCCTCGGCCTCGCTGGCTTTCCCCTGGGCACGGGCAATCATCAGCGCCATCAGCAGCAAATTCAGCACCGTCGCGCTAAACCCGCGGGTGACAAACCCCACGCTCTCGATACCGGTATTGATATCCAGTATCCCATCGCAGGCCCGGGCGATCGGACTTTGCGGATCGGAAGTCAGCGCAAAAACCGGCAGGTTCAATGCCTGCACCTTACGCATCGCCGCCAGCGTCGAGGCGCTTTTACCGCTCTGCGAAATCGCCACCACCAGATCGGTATGCGGATCGACCGCCTCGTAGTGCGTAAAGTTGTACGGCTCTTTAATCTCAACCAGGACGCCGAAGCGCTGCTCAAAGAAATAGCGCGCGCACAGGGCGGCGTTCAGCGACGAGCCGGTCGCCAACAGCAGAATGCGGCGCACCGGGTGCTGGCGGGCAAAGGTCTCAATCGCCGCCAGCTTTTGCCGGTAGTCGCGCAGGATCTGCGTCAGACAGGCCGACTCTTCGCTGATATAGGTCATCATCGTTGGTACCATTTTCGACTCCCGTTAAAATAAACCTATCCACGACCCCAGAATGCCCACCAGCGCCATTCCGCCGATAATAGAAAGCGGTTTAACCTTGCGCCCCAGCAGCCAGTAAACGATGCCAAAACTCACCAGCGGCAGCATGCAGGGCAGGATGTCGTTGATAATGTCCTGCACCTGGGTTTTCGCCTCTCCGGCGCCGAATGAGAGGGGGATGGTGATATCAATCATTGAGGCGGTCATCGCCCCGACCACCATCAGGCCGATAATCGACGCGCCGTAGGTCAGGCTCTCCATCATTCCGCTCTTCTGGATCCGCTGCAGAACCCCGGTGCCCAGCACATAGCCCCAGCGGGTAAAGAACCAGCGCACCAGGATGTGCGGCACGTTGAACACCAGCAGAAACAGAATGGGACCGAGAATGTTGCCCTTTAGCGCCAGGCTGGTGCCGATGCCGGTAGCGATCAGGCGCAGCGTGCCCCAGAAAAAGGAGTCCCCCAGCCCGGCCAGCGGCCCCATCAGCGACGCTTTGACGTTATCAATCGCGTTGGCGTCCATGTTCTTCTGCTGGCTATTCTTCTCCTCCATCGCCGTGGTGATCCCCAGCAGCAGGGTGACGATATGCGGCGTGGTATTGAAGAACACCAGATGCCGTTTCAACGCCCCGGCCAGCTCCTCTTTGCGCGGATAGAGCTTTTTCAGCACCGGAATCAGCGCGTAAACAAAGGCGAGATTCATCTGCCGCTCATAGTTCCACGAGAACTCCATCTGGAAGGAGCGCCAGAATACCCGGCGTAGATCGCGCGGCGTGATACGGGCCTCTTCCTGCGCCTGCGGTTGCAGAGTCTCTTCAGAAATCATCTTCGTCGTCATCGCTGACTCCTTGTTCTGTCGTCGTACGAGGTGAGCTCAGCGCGGTGACGTTAACCATCACCACCGCCACGATAGCGCCGAGAATAGCGATGCCGGTCACCGGGATTTTCAGGTAGGCCATCAGCACAAAGCCGAGGAAAAAGTACGGCGCGACTTTCTTATTAATCAGCAGCCTGGCGAGCATTGCGAAGCCGAGTGCCGGAATAATGCCGGTAGCGACGCTGAGCCCGTGTTTGATAAATTCCGGGATGGTATCGAGCAGGGATTTCACCGCATTGCTGCCGACCAGGAATGAGATGGTCACCACCGTGGCGAGCATCAGCGACAGCCCGAAGCCGGCAATCAGATGCATGCGCTCAATGCCGCCCGTATCCGCCCGCTCCGCGTAGCCGTCAGCCTTCTGGCTGAGCATCGGGATAAACATCCCCAGATAGACGTTTTTCAGGATCAGCGTCAGGGTGGCGATGGGCAGGCCAAGCAGCAGCGCCGTTTCCGTTCCTGCGCCGGAGGTAATAGCGAACGCCACGCCGAGAATACCGCCGGTTACCACATCAGGCGGGATCGATGCGCCGACGGAGAAAGAGCCGATAAACGCCAGCTCGAGCGTCGCGCCCATGATGACGCCGGTCTGTACATCCCCCAGCACCAGCCCGGTCAGCAGCCCGGTGACGATAGGCCGCGAAATCAGCGACGTCCCCAGGGCATATTCCGATTGCGCGATAAACGCCACCAGACCCAGTAAGAGAGCCTCTACCATAATCTGTCCTCCGCGGAGTTAAACGCATTGCGCAAAAAGCTGTTTGCGATCGTTAGGGACCTGGCGGATCTCAACTTCGACGCCTTTCCCGACCAGCTGCTGCAGTTGTTCAATTTCTTCCGGCAGTAAATTAATCGCCTTAGAAATATTTTTACTGCCCGCTTTGGCTTTTATTCCGCCGAGATTAATACTTTTTATCCCCTCGACGGCGTTGGCAATACGCCAGGCGTCATTGACCGATTCCACGACGATAAAAAGATGATATTTATCCGTCACGCCGCTTTTTATCGATTCGATAGCGTCGTTAATATTTTTAATCACCAGTTTTACCGAAGGCGGTTTAGCGAGCTTAATTGTGGTTTTCCGCAACTCATCTTCAGGGACATTATCGTTGGCGATTAAAATACAATCGGCGCCGACATACTGGGTCCAGGAAAAGGCCACCTGGCCGTGAAGTAATCGATGGTCAACCCTTAATAGCGTAATCATGGTGTTCCCTCATTTCAGAAGTCTTTATCAATAGTCATCGCACTGGCAATCGTCTGATTGCAGTACTGAATGCTCTCTTTGGCGCTTGTTAATGCTTCAGAAATTAATTTCTCGGTATTTTCTTCGCCTGCGGAAATAAGTAAATCAATAATCAGCGGCAGGTTTAAACCGGACAATAAATGAAAATTAGGGCGCGATAAAAAACGCACAAACTCATTATTGACGCTACCGGCGAAAATATCCGTAATGACAATCAGCTCATCCTGGGTGGGGAAACGCGCCAGCAGCGTCTCCACCTGCTGCGTCAGATCGGCCTCCTCTTCGACATAGGCGCAGAGAGTATGAATATCCGGCTGCTTACCGAGGATCAGCTCCACGGAGTTCAGCAAACCGTTAGCAAAGGTGCCATGGCTGGCAAAAATATAGTGTCGTTTCATCCTTACCTCGAAAGCGCATTCCACTGCTTTCTTAATTGCAACCGGCGTGCCAGAAACAGTGGCGTGCCGGTTAGCGCAAGGACGAACCGATGAAGAGTCTTAAAACTCTTGATCTTCCTGAATAAATTCCGTTTCTCGCGTCAGGATATCGTGAATGTAATACAGCTCAACGGCGGGGATTTTGACACTATATCCGTTCTCAATGACACTAAAGGCCTCGCGCAGAATAACCAGCTCGCTCTCCGGACACTGTTTGCCGGAATAATGGGATGGCGAAGCGTTACGGATCAGGCGCTCTATCAGACAGCTGATATGCACGTACAGCGCCACCTTGCGATCGTTAGGCACATCGCAGCCGGCCAGATGCTCATAGCGCAGTAAAAACTGCTCGACCTGATTGATCACTTTACCGGTATCGAGGATCGTCACCGACTCGATCACCCGGCGCAGCGAGAAATTTTTCAGGATCAGGTTATTGATCTCGCTGACCTGCTCAGCGGAGGCCAGTTCGCCGAAGATACGCATCAGCGGGCGGCTTCCTTCGCCGGAAATCAGCGAATCCAGCGAGATCCACGGCAGATCGGCGAGATGCGGATCGAGGGTGCCGACGATCGCCAGCACCTCATAGCGGCTGAGCATCGGCGCCCGCCGCGCGGGATCGGCGAGGGTTTCCACATCGCATGCCACAATATCAATGCCGAGCGTCTCAGGAATGCTGGCTTTTAACAGCGCCGACAGATTCGCCGCCGCCCCCAGACCGGTGGCGCAGGTTGTAAGAATCGCCCGCGGTTTGTCCGTTTGCGGGTAATAGAGCTGATGCTCAACCGCGAGGTCATCGCCTATCTCCCGGACGATATCTTCCAGCATATCGCCCTGCAAAACCCGCTCCCCGACGTACATCGCCATCCCGGTCGAGACGTTATTAATAATCGCCATCGGCGTGGACAGCCGGCGGTTGAAGTGGCTGTGAATGGCGTTCAGCGATCCCATATCGACCAGGATGATCAGCCCGGAGGCCAGCGCGTGGCTCTCAATCCAGGCCATCACCTGATCGGCGATAGCCTCCGGCGTCACGTCGAGCGGCATATCGAATGACTCAAACAGCTGGCTTTTCAGCAACCGATTCGCCACGTTGGCGATGCTGCTGGCGGTGGCGTAACCGTGGGCGAGGATAACCGCCCGGGTCACCTGCTGCTGACTGATAGCGCCGTTTTTCTGTAACCACAGCACCAGCAGCAGCAGGTCAATGCGTCGGGGTTCAATATCCAGTTTCAGCGCCAGCGCGGCGAGGATCTCTTCACAAAAGCGATACAGCAGCGGGTATTTCTGCGCCAGGAAATCCTCCAGCTGGCGGCTTTTCTCATTGCTCATCGTCGACTGCGCCTGGCGAGAACGATGAATCAGGTAGTGGCTCAGGGCGTAGATACAGTTGCCGTTAAACTGAATATTGAAGCGCTTTTCAAGGCGATAAAACTCCTCCCGCACCTGATGGGTTATCAGCAGCAGCAGATGCGAGCTGTTGGCATCATGATTATCGAAAATCAGCCGATCGAAGAGGGTTTCCATCTCCTCGCCCATGCTTTTTTGCGCCTCTTCCCAGACCGTTTTTTTACTCAGCACCGCCTCATACAGCGCGAGAACGCGGCACTGAGCATCATAGATCAGCCCCTGAACCGGGTCGCGCGCGCGCAGCAGCCAGACCAGGCTGGTCTGCGGTTCAATAAGCAGCGGCTCCTGCTGGCCCATCGGTTCGCTAAGCGCCGGCGTCGCGGCCATGATATTTTCCGGCAGATCGTGCAGCGTGACGTTTAGCCTCTCGCTGCCCGGAGACCTGGCCCACGCCGACGCGACGGCGTACTTGACGACATTCTTCAGCTCACCGACGTTGCCGCGATAAACGTAGTGCGTCAGCACCTGTAAAAGCCGGGGCGTCAGCTGCAGCCGGGCGGACAGCGTGCGGGCCTCCTGCCAGAAAAACTGCAGCGTTAACGCTTCTTTCTCGCCGCGGCTGCGGTTTTGTAAATCAGGCAGGCTAATGAGGATCGGAATACGACGAATAAAGGTGGTCAGAAACGTGCTGTGAATATCTTCGGTGGTGGCAAACACCAGCCGCAGCGAAATAGGCATCCCCTGCGCCGTCTCTCCCACCCGATAGATCTCTTTGCGGTCCAGCCAGGTGAAGAGCTTCTCCTGGCCCTGCGCATCGAGGCGGTGGACCTCATCGAGAAACAGCACGCCGCCGTTTGCCGCCTCAAACGCCCCGGCCTTATCGCCCTGCGCGCCGGTAAACGCGCCTTTGACGTAGCCAAACAGGTTGGCGGCCAGCAGCTCCGGGTTGCTGGCGTACTGGGCGCAGTTGAAGCTGACAAAGGGCGCATCGGGCGCCAGCAGTCCCTGGGCGATAGCAAACTCATGCATCAGCTCCGCCATATAGCTTTTGCCGGTTCCGCTGTCGCCGACGATCAGCAGCGGCAGCCCGCCGTTGGGATAAAACAGCGCGGTTTTCATCTGTTCGATAGGCTTGCGCAGGCTACCGTCATGGCCGGTAAGCAATGAAAAATGATCCGCCTGTTCCGGCTGCCGATCGCTCTCCGCGAGCAGCTCCGCCATGCTGGCGTACTCGCTGCGGGAAAGGGGGAAAAACTGCTGGCAGAAGGCGGCCTTATGCAGGAAATAGACCGGACGGGTATTAATCTTCACCAGCACATCCTGGGCCACCAGCTGATTCAGATAGTGGCTGGCGGTGTTTCTTTGCATCGCAAAACGCCGGGCCAGGTAGCCGGCAGTGAAGACCTCGCTCAGGTTATCCGGATCAAAAAAATCGGTCTGATTTTGCAGAAAAGCCAACAGTTCCGTTTTACGCATCGCATCCCCCATCAATGCAATCATAGGTACTTAGAGCCTCTTCCAGTAGGCGTTATTGGCGCAGGCAGTTTGAACACGGCCAGCGCGGAAGAACCGGAGCGTACACGTAGTACGTGAGGATAATTCGCTACGCTCCCCCTTCGGGCCGCCCTGAAGGGCGTTCAAAACTCTGTGAGTTTTGTCTGAGCACTGCCCAGGTTCAAAATGGCAAGCAAAATAGCCCTAATGGGATAGGCTCTTATGATGCGGGAAATCCACCAACCATTGGCGCTTAATTCATTATTTGCGGTTCAGAGCACAAAAAAAACGACGCCCAAATCCGCGGGCGCCGCACAACAAACCGATTACAGCCGCGACAGGGCCTCCCGCATCCCCGCGCTCAAAATGACTTCCAGATACCGCGTGACCTGTTCGGCAAGCCCCGGTATTGCCGTCAGATCTTCACCCCAGTGCCCGGTATCCTGCAGGACTTCGGTGACCAGTTCATGCAGCGGGCGGCCTTGCGCCACCTGCGCCCATCCTGCGGCAAAACGGCTTAGCCAGACGTCATCATCCTGCAGCGGATACGCCTGCCCGTCGCGCTGCCCGCGATAGAAGGCGATGAGCGCCGCCAGGGCGAACGTTAGCCGCGGCGGGATTGCGCCGTGCTGGCGGATATGCGTCAGCAGCTGCGGCAGGATCCGGGTGCGAAATTTGGTCATGCCGTTCAGGGCGATAGAGAGCAGCTGATGGCGAATCCAGGGATTAAGAAAGCGCCCGGTCACGGCATCGGCAAACTGCCTCAGCTCATCGGCCGGTAAATCCAGCGCCGGAATAATCTCCTCGTCGATAGTTTGCTGCACATAATGGCGAATGGCTTCGTCCTGCATCGCTTCGCCAACGGTATCGACGCCGCACAGCCACGCCACCGGCACCAGCGCGGTGTGCGCGCCGTTAAGAATGGCGACTTTGCGCTCTTTATAGGGCCGGATATCCTCTACGAGACGGATATTGAGCGGGTAACGTTCGAGCCGCAGCGTCTTCGCCAGCGCCTGCGGCCCCTGGATAACGAACAGCCAGAAGTATTCGGCGGTATCCAGGAAAGCATCATGGTAGCCCAGCTCCGCTTCGAGCTTTTCCGCTTCCTCGCGCGGGTAGCCGGTGACGATGCGATCAACCAGCGTTGAACAAAACGTATTGGCGGTCTCAACCCAGTCGCGAAAAGCCGCGGGCAATTGCCACTCTTCGGCATAGCGCAGCACCAGCGCCTTCAGCGCTTCGCCGTTGTAGTCGATCAGCTCACACGGAATCATCGTCCATCCCTTATCCGCTGCGCCGTTGAAATGGCGGAACCGTTCGAACAGCAGCTGGGTCAGCTTCGCCGGAAAGCTGACCGGCGGCTTATCGTCAGGCCGGTCTCCGGCGTGATAGCTGATGCCCGCTTCGGTGGTATTTGAAAATACGAACGCGATCGCCGGATTACGAGCCAGCGCCAGATAGCCGGCAAAATCCTGCCACGGGTTGATCTCGTTATTCACCGATCGAATAATCCGCGCCTCGCTCACCGCCTCGCCGCGTTCGTCCAGCCCGCGGATCGCCGTGGTGTAGAGTCCGTCCTGGATATTAAGCGACGGCGGAAACTCGGTGTTAATCGGGCGAATGATGGTCACGCCTGCCGCCAGATCGGTTTGCTCATTCAGCAGGTCCAGCTGCCAGTCGATAAACGCCCGCAGGAAGTTGCCTTCGCCGAACTGAATCACGCGCGTCGGGTACCGCGGCCCGGGAAAATCTTTTCTGTTTAACGATTTCATAGCCTTTCCTGCTAAAAATGAATGACGCCTTTGATAAGCTGGCGATTGTTAATCACGTCGTTTTCGTAAATCTCGGCCAGCGACCTGAAATCGTAGCGGTGAGTCAGCATCATCCCGGCGGTCACTTTCCCCTCGGCCATCAGCCGCCCGACTTTGGCAAAATCTTCTTCCGTCGCATTACGGCTGCCCATCATGGTCGTCTCTTTCTTATGAAACTCCGGGTCCGGGATCTGCAGCTCACCTTTAAACAGGCCAACAAAGATGATGCTGCCGCCGTGGCGGATTAAATTCACCGTATTGTTCATCGCCTGCTGATTCCCCGTGGCGTCGATCACCTTCTGCGCCAGCGAACCACCAAACGCGGCACACAGCTTTTCGGTGAACTGCGGGTCGGAAGGGTCGAGCGTGGCCAGACCAAGGTGCTGCGCCACGTGGTCGCGCCGCGCCGGGCTGGTATCCGCCACCACCACCTGCGCCCCGTCGGCTTTGGCGATCGCCGCCGCCCCGAGACCAATGGGGCCCGCGCCGACCACCAGCACCTGCTCTCCCGGCTGGATAGCGGCGCGACGCACCGCGTGGGCGCTGATAGCAAAAGGCTCAATCAGCGCCGCGGCTTCCGGCTCGACGTCATCCACCACCAGCAGATTTTTTACCGGCACGCAGAGGTACTCGCTAAACCCGCCGTCCCGATGTACGCCGATCACGGAAATTTTCTCGCAGCAGTTTGTCCGGCCGCTCAGGCAGGCCGGACACTGACCGCAGGCGACGTAGGGTATGACGGCAACCTGCTGTCCGCTTTTCAGATTAAGAATATTTTTACCCAGACCGATAATCTCACCGCATATTTCATGACCGAGTACGCGCGGATAGCTAAAAAAAGGTTGATTCCCTCCCCAGGCATGAATATCCGTACCACAAATCCCCACCGTTTTTATTTTAATAAGCACTTCATCATCGCCGGGAATGGGAATCTGGCGTTTTTCCCAGCGCAATATTTTGGGTTCCTGACACACTAATGTATTCATCGACGTCATAATAATTTCCTCCGTATTTGTTGGTTTAGATATCGATGAAAAACAGAGGTGAGAATAAATTCATTGCAAAAATTGTGAAATCTCGCGCACAAAACTGTTTTAAATCCGGTTTTAATAGCTAAAAAAATGGAGATGCATAATGAGCCGCTCGCAAAACCTTCGTCACAACGTCATTAACCAGGTCATAAACGATATGGCGCGCGGTTTTCTTCCGTCGCCGCTGCCCTCACAAAGCGCGCTGGCGGAGATGTACAACATCAGCCGCACCACCGTGCGCCATATCCTCAGCCACCTGTGCGAGCGCGGCGTGCTGCGCCAGAGCGGTCAGGACTACCAGATCCTTCGCCAGCCGGAGATGCAGGACGGCTTCGATGGCTCCAGCGCCTCGCTGGCCGAACAGAACCGTCTCTTCGAGCAGGCGTTTTACACCATGATTAACCAGCGCCAGCTGCGCGCCGGAGAGATTTTTTCCGAGCTACAGCTGGCGCGTGCTGCCGGCGTCAGCCCGGTCGTGGTCAGGGAGTTTTTGTTGAAATTCAGCCGCTACAACCTGATTGAAAGCGAAAAGCGCGGCCAGTGGAATATGAAGAAGTTTGAGCAATCCTGGGCCGAGCAGCTGTTCGAACTGCGGGAAATGCTGGAAACCCACGCGCTACAGCACTTCCTCAACCTCCCGGACAACGACGCCCGCTGGCTGCAGGCGAAAACCCTGCTTGAGCGCCATCGCGCCCTGCGTGACAGCATCGGCGACAGCTTTCGTATGTTTTCCCAGCTCGATCGCGACTTTCATTCTCTGCTCCTGTCCGCGGCTGAGAATATATTTTTTAATCAATCACTTGAGATTATTTCCGTAATTTTTCACTTTCACTATCAGTGGGATGAGAGCGACCTTAAACAGCGCAATATCATCGCCATTGATGAACATATGACTATCCTGAGCGCGCTTATCTGCCGCAGCGATCTGGACGCCAACCTGGCGCTGCGTAACCACCTGAACTCGGCGAAGCAATCAATGATTAACTCGCTCAGGCAGAGCGAATCCCGGGCTTATTAAGTACCGATTAAAAACAGAAAATGATAATCAGCAGCACAGATCTCAAAACATAAACCAGCGCCAGAAAAAAGGTTATTTATGCTGAAAACAAGTCGACTTACTTTACTGTGAAATAGGTGGGTGGGGTTTAAACCATTCGATGTCACTTGTCGTTCAAATAGAATAACCAGGAGTCAGGCGTGGAATCACGAAATATCACTATCGACCCGCAGACAACCTTTGATAAAGGAAAGGCGGAGACGATGACTGTTCCGTTAGATAATACGTTAACGCGTAGTACTCGCATTAAAAAAATTCAGACAACGGCAATGATCCTGTTATTTCTGGCGGCGGTGATTAATTACCTCGACAGAAGTTCATTGTCCGTCGCGAACTTAACGATTCGCGAGGATCTGGGGCTCAGCGCCACCGAAATCGGGGCGCTGCTGTCCGTTTTCTCGCTGGCCTACGGCATCGCCCAGCTCCCCTGCGGGCCGCTGCTGGACCGTAAAGGTCCGCGCATCATGCTGGGGCTGGGGATGTTTTTCTGGTCGCTGTTTCAGGCGGTCTCGGGGATGGTGCACAGCTTTACCCAGTTCGTGCTGGTGCGTATCGGCATGGGGATCGGCGAAGCGCCGATGAACCCCTGCGGCGTCAAGGTGATCAACGACTGGTTTAATATCAAAGAGCGCGGCCGCCCGATGGGCTTTTTTAACGCCGCCTCGACGATTGGCGTCGCGATCAGCCCGCCGATCCTTGCCGCCATGATGCTGATGATGGGCTGGCGCGGGATGTTTATCACCATCGGCGTGCTGGGGATCTTCGTCGCTATCGGCTGGTATATGCTCTATCGCAACCGGGAAGATATCTCTCTCACCGCCGACGAGCAGGCCTACCTTAACGCCGGAAGCGTCAACGTTCGCCGCGACCCGCTGAGCTTTGCCGAATGGCGCAGCCTGTTTAAAAACAAAACCATGTGGGGAATGATGCTGGGCTTCAGCGGCATCAACTATACCGCGTGGCTGTATCTGGCCTGGCTGCCGGGCTACCTGCAAACGGCGTATAGCCTCGATCTGAAAAGTACCGGTTTTATGGCCGCCATTCCGTTCCTGTTCGGCGCCGCCGGTATGCTTATCAACGGCTACGTCACCGACTGGCTGGTTAAAGGCGGCATGGCGCCGATCAAAAGCCGTAAAATTTGCATTATTGCCGGGATGTTCTGCTCCGCCGCGTTTACGTTAATTGTGCCGCAGGCCACTACCTCTATCGCCGCGGTGCTGTTAATCGGTATGGCGCTGTTCTGCATCCACTTTGCCGGCACCTCCTGCTGGGGGTTGATTCACGTCGCGGTGGCCTCGAGAATGACCGCGTCCGTCGGCAGCATCCAGAACTTCGCCAGCTTTATCTGCGCCTCCTTCGCGCCGGTGGTGACCGGGTTTATCGTCGATACCACCCACTCATTCCAGCTGGCGCTGATTATCTGCGGCTGCGTGACCGCCCTCGGCGCGCTGGCCTATATTTTCCTGGTTCGTCAGCCGATTAGCGACCCGCGTAACGGCTGAATCTCAACGCCCTGCTGGCGGCGGGGCGCTCAACGTTGCGCTCATTTCATACTGTTTTAATGCCATGGGCGTATAGCCGGCGGCGTGAAACAGCGGCGTAAAGCGCTCCGGGATGGTCACCGAGGTCCCGAGCCCCGGAAAGCGTTTGGCGAGCGCCATCAGCATTTCCCGTCCCAGCCCGCGCCCGCGGGCGGCGGGATCGACCCATAAAAACTGCAGCTGCGGCCTGCTGGATAAGGTCGCCAGCACGGCGAAAGCCTGTTGATGTAGGCTCAGCGCCCGGCACGGCAGGGTGCTGAAGGTGAGCGGGTCCATCAGCCACGGCAGCTGGCCGTTAATCTCGGCGCCGGCCCTGCGCGTCAGCGCCAGCACGTCATACTCCTGCAATACGGATGACTCCTCGCTCGCGGCCTGCGCGCTCAGATAGCCGCACAGCCCGTGCCGCACCTCGAAGCCCAGCGATTGATACAGCGCCACCGCGGCGTGGTTGTCGCGGATAACCTCCAGCCACATCCGCCGTACGCCCTGCTCGCGCAGCGCGTCGATAAGCGGCGACATCAGCCGGCGGCCAACGCCCTTTCCGCGATAGGCAGGCCGCACCGCGAACGCCGCCAGCCTGGCTTCATCGCCGCGGCGGGCGACGACCGCCATCGCCGCGGGGACATCTCCATCCAGCCAGACGCAGGAATCCAGCAGGCTCAGCCCTTCAGCGCTAAAACGCTGGACAAAAACCTCTACCGATAGCGTGACGGGAACCAGGTAATCTTCGAAACAGTCGCAAAGGATCGTCGTCAGCTGCGCGACGCTGAACTGGGTGGCGGAAACGGCGGTAAGCTCCATACATTTCTCCCGGAGGCTGCTATGCTGAGGTGATGAAAACTAACACTATAACCGCCGCCGCGACGTTACGCCTGACTGAGGAGAGAGACATCCCTCTTCTGCCCGCCATTGAGCGCTCGGCGGCCCAGGCTTTTCGCCAGATCCCGGCGCTGGCCTGGCTGGCGGAAAGCGAAGTGATAAGCCCCGAGCGCCACCGGCTGTTTCTTGAAACTGACCATAGCCTGCTGGCCGTGGCCGATGACCAACCGATAGGCTTCCTGCTGAGCGAACCGCTGGACGATGCGCTGTTTATCGTGGAGATCGCCGTTCATCAGGCGTGGCAGGGACGAGGCGTTGGCCGCATGATGCTGGAGCAGGTTATAGAGACAGCCCGCCAGGCGGCGTATCCGGCGGTCACGCTCACCACCTTCCGCGACGTGCCGTGGAACGCGCCGTTTTACACGCGCCTGGGGTTTTCAATGTTAAGCGAGCTAAGGCTACCGGCAGGGCTGGCGGCGAAAAGGGAGCTGGAAACGGAACACGGCCTGCCGCCGGAAACGCGCTGCGCCATGCGCTTAGCGCTGTAGCCTCCGGCGCTGATTTCAGCGGCAGAATATGGTACAAAGTACCATTCAAAACTTACCCGTTGATACCCGTATGTCCTGGTCAATCGATATCATTTCCTGCATTACCGATCGCTTTGTGGAACTCACGGCGACCGAAAAACGCATCGCGCAGTTTATTCTCGATGATGTCGCGGCGGCGGCGGAGCTGCCCATCGCGGAGATGGCGCGCCTGACCCACACCAGCCAGGCCTCGGTCACCCGCTTTGCCCGGGCGCTCGGCTGCAAAGACGTCCGCGAGCTGAAGATGAAGCTCGCGCAATCCCTGGCGGTCGGGCAGCGATTTATCCTCGATGTTCCGGACCTTGAGGGCGTGCAGGGGATCTACGAGTCGATCATCGGCGTGCTGGAAACCAACCGCCGGGCGCTGGACATTGAAGCGCTGAAGCGCGCGGTGAGCTGGCTGAGCGACGCGCGGCAGATCCTGGCCCTCGGGATGGGCGGCGGCTCCACCATCTGCGCTCAGGAGATCCAGTACCGTCTGTTTCGCCTCGGCCTGCCGGTGGTCAGTCAGAACGACGGTCTGCTGGTGCGCATGATGAGCTCGGCGGTCACGCCAAAGGATGTGGTTATCGTGCTGTCCTTAGGCGGCTATACCCAGGAAATCATTGAAAGCGCGGCGATTGCCAGGCAGTACGGCGCAAAGGTCATTGCCATCACCCCCGCCGGAACGCCGCTGGCGGAGCAGGCGGATCTGGTGCTGCCGCTGCTGGTGCGCGAAAACGACTATATCTTCAAGCCCAGCACTTCACGCTATGCGATGCTGGCGATGGTTGACGTGCTGGCCACCGAACTGGCGATGGCCAACAAAACCCAGGCAAAGGGCAGGCTGCGCCGGATTAAGCTGGCGCTCGACAGCCATCGCGGCGGCGTCGACAGGCAGCCGCTGGGCGATTAACCGCTGCGGGCGGCGGCGATAAACCTCTCCGCCTGCTGACGGGTACGCTCCACGGCCTGCCCGGCGCGATACAGATCGCTTCCCAGACCGGCGCCGGCGCATCCCGCCTCGACCCAGCTCGCCAGATTCTCCGGCGTCACGCCGCCGACCGCCAGCACCGGCACCTCCGGCGGCAGCACCGCTTTCAGCGCCCGAATATAGTCCGGGCCGAAGGTGGAAGACGGGAAAATCTTCAGCCACTGCGCCCCGGCGTCCAGCGCGCTAAACGCCTCGGTCGCGGTAGCGCATCCTGCGCAGACCCGCATTCCGCGCGCCACCGCCCGGCGGATGGTCGCCGGCTGAGTATTCGGCGTCACGATAAGCTTCGCCCCGGCATCGGCCAGAAAATCGACCTGCTCCACCTTAAGCACCGTTCCCGCGCCAATCACCGCCTGCTCGCCGAAGCGCGCGGCCATCTGCGGAATGCTCTGCTGCCAGTCCGGTGAATTGAGCGGAATTTCGATATAGCGAAATCCCGCCTTTATCAGCGTCTCAATATGCTCCGCCGCCTCAGCGGGGCGAATACCGCGTAAAATCGCTACCAGTTTAATCTTGTCCATGCATTATCCTCGCCATGCCGCCCAGCAGCGCCTCATCGCCGTTACAGCTGTTAACCGTCATTCCGCGCGCCCTCATCGCCCGGCTGTAGCGGGCATTCAGCGCCGGGTCGCCAACCAGCGTGACGCCGGAGGTACGGTAACGCTGCCCGAGGGTCGCCACCTCCGCGCCAATCAGCAGCCCGGAGAGATAGTCGCTGACCGAGGTTGTCGCCAGCGCCCCGAGTACCCGGGCGGCTCTGGCGACAAACAGTTCGCTAATCAGCGACGGCTGCGCCAGCCCTTTTTCCAGCCCCTGTTCAAAGGCCGCCTCGTCCGCCTGCTGGGCCGGCAGCCCTTTGCCGATAAGCGATTGCGTCATCAGCAGATGGTGCAGTTCGCCGGTCATCGCCGTGGTAAAATGACGCACCATGCCGTCCGTCACCTGTACCCATTTGCAGTGGGTGCCCGGCAGCACGTAGCACTCCGCCGGCGCCAGCTCCATAGCCCCCAGCAGCTGCGTCTCTTCGCCGCGCATCACGTTGAACTCCCCGCCCTGGGCAATCTTGAGCCCGGGAATAATCCACACGCCTTCAGCCACGGCGCATCGCTGCTGCCCCGGCGCGTCGATCGCCGCCGGGCAGGCCACATACGGCACCGCTTGCCAGCCCGCATCGCTGCCGATCATCCCGGCCATCAGCACCGGCAGCATTTCGGCGCCGCGCCAGGGGGCCACATGCTCCGCGAATACGTCGGCGGGCGATCGTCCGTTCAGGCGGGTGATGCCCAGCGGCAGCTGCTTCGTCCCGACGCACTGGCCGTTGCGAATCAGCCAGCCGCGCAGCTGGGTAGAGCCCCAGTCGACGGCAATATAGTCCTTCATGGTGCTTCTCCCGAGGCCTGCACCGCCGTCTTCGCCGGGATCGCCTGCCCTTCCCGCTCTTGCGTAATCATTTCCAGCGCCTGCTGACGGCTGATTTTGCTGGCTGGCGTCATGACGGTGACAAAAATGGCGGAAACGAAGCTGCCGACGACCGACGGTATGCACGGATTGCCCCAGTAAGCCAGCCAGTCTGCCTTAACCAGAACCACAATCGACACCAGCATGCCGCTCAGCAGCGCGGTGAGCGCGCCCTGCCAGTTAAAGCGCAGCCAGAAGCGGCCCAGAATTGAACAGACGAACAGCCCGGACATCAGCATGGAGATCATTTTGGTGATATAGCTGATGATATCGTTCGAGGTCAGGGCGAAGATCATCGCCAGGCCGATGACGAACGCCAGCATCCAGCGGGAGAGCGTTATCGCCTTATGCGCCGGCGGCATTTTTCCGGTAACAAGGGTGTAGACATCGCGCATCATGATGGCCACGGCGGCTATCGCATCGGAGCTGGCCGAGGACATGGTGGCGGAAAGCCCGGCAATCAGCACCACCAGCCCCAGTATCGCCGGCAGGAAGCTGGTGGCGAACAGGAAGGCGTAGTTGCTGTTCTCAAGATGGGGGTTCATGGTCCATGCCGCCATGCCGATAATCGCCGGCAGCACCGAGAAAAACAGATACAGCACGCCGGTATAGACAAACGAGCGGCGCACTGAAGAGACATCTTTCCCCGAATAAATACGCTGACGATAGGAAGGGGTCGCCAGCACGCCGACGCCGATGACCATCGCCAGCGATAGCGCCGGAATGACGCCCAGCTTATCGACCGCAAACAGGCTCATCGCCCTGGGATCCATCGCCTGTACGATGGCATCCCATCCGCCGACGTGAACCACCGCCAGAATCGCCATCAGGATAAAGCCGAAAAAGAGAATTAATGCCTGAATGGTATCCGTCCATACCACCGCAGAATAACCGCCGATGATGACGTAAATCGCAAAGGCCAGGGCAATAATAATTTTGGCCACCGTCAGATTTATCCCCGTCGCCCAGGATAAATACATGCTGCCGCCAAGAATATGCGCCCCCAGCCAGCCAATCGAGGCAACAAATATCATTATGCCAACGATATTTTTAATTAAATGGCTGCCGCCCGTATAATAAGAGAGCTCTTCGCTCATGGTCATAAAGCGCAGTTTACGCACCGGGGCAAACAGCCAGGCCACCAGCAAAATACCGATGGCTCCGCCCACGCCGTAGAGCATTCCGGCCCAGCCGTTGCTGTAGCCGAAGCCTACGGCGCCCATGCTTGAACCGGTCCCCACCATGGTCGCCACGGTGGAGCCCAGCGTCAGGAACAGCGGTAAGGAACGGCCGCCGAGTAAAAAATCTTCACCGCTTTTTTGATTACGCGACACGTACCAGCCAAGCCAAATCATGGCCAGCGCGTAAATAATAAAGCCGACTAAAAAGATATGACTATTCATTATTCACATCCTGCCAGTTGAGTATGTAAAAGGTAAAAGGCTACGAAGCGCTGAATGAATTCAGCGCTCAAAAATCCTGTTTATATTTCTGGTTAATAAATTTTTATACGCGAGTCGCGTTATAACAGGTCACATCTACTTCGACTTTACAATCCACCACCAGGTCCGCGACGCAGCAGATACGGGCGGGCGGGTTGTCGCCAAAGAACTCGCGGAACACTTTATTGAAAGACTGGAAATAGCGCGCATCGGTGAGGATCACCTTGACATGCACCACGTCGGCCAGGGTGTAGCCCGCTTCGGTCATGATATCCACGCAGTTCTGAATCGCCAGACGCGCCTGGTCGACAATCCCGCCTTCCACCACTTCACCATCCTTCATCGGCGTCTGGCCGGAAACGTACAGCCAGCCCCCCGCCTCCACCGCGCGCGCGAACGGCAGATGCTGCCCGCCGGTGCCGGTACCGCCTTCTACGCCATAACGTTTAATACTCATTTTGCACTCCTTAGTTCATTTGGCGGCGCAGGAAACGCCCCGCGCGCCCGATAATCTTTTTGTCGCTGCCGTAGCTCATCACGCCGTTGACCATCACCGCCTCGATCCCCTCCGCCGGTTGTTTCGGGTCGGAGAAGCTGGCGACATCGCGCACCGTCTGCGGATCGAACAGCACCAGATCGGCAAAGTAGCCCACTTTCACCAACCCACGATCCGCCAGCTGGAAACGCGCCGCCGACAGCCCGGTCATTTTGTGGATAGCGATGGTCAGCGGAAACAGCCGTTCATCGCGGCAGTAGTGGCCCAGGACTCGCGGGAACGCGCCCCACAGCCGCGGATGCGGCATCGGGTCGTTCGGCAGACCGTCGGAGCCGATCATGGTCACCGGGTAACGCAGCACCCGCCGCACGTCCTGCTCGTCCATGTTGTAGTAGATGGCGCCTGCGGGCATCAGCCGCGCCGCCGCCTCGTGCAGGCTAACCTGCCAGCCGTCGGCAATCTGCCGCAGGGTTTTCCCGGCCTGCTCGGGCTGCGCTTCCGACCAGGTGATGACGATATCGAACTCATCGGTCACCTGCTTCATATCCAGCGTCGATGAGCTGGCGGAGTAGGGATAGCAGTCGCAGGCAATCTCCTGGCGCTGACGCATCTCATCGAAGAAGGCCAGCGTCTCGCGGGTGCGGCCCCAGTTTTTCGCGCCGGCGCACTTATGGTGCGAGACCACCACCGGCACGTTGCCGTGGCGGCCAATGCGGAACGCCTCGTCGAGCGCCTCCAGAATCGGCTCGAACTCCGAACGCAGGTGGGTGGTATAAATTCCCCCCTCCGCCGCCAGCTCCTCGGCCAGCGCCATCACCTCTTCGGTGGTGGACTGAAACGCGCTGGCGTAGGCCAGCCCGCTGCTCAGACCCAGCGCCCCCTGGCGCAGCGCGTCGCGCAGCTGCACCCGCATTCCGGCGATCTCGGTGTCCGTCGCCGGACGGAACAGATCGTCCATATGGTTATTGCGCAGCGCGGTATGGCCAATCAGCGTGCCGACGTTCAATGACGGCTTCGCCGCCTCCACCGCCTGGGCGTAAGCGTCAACGGTGGGGTAAACAAAATGTTCCTGCTCGCCCAGCAGGTTCATCGGGTCAGGCACGCCGTCGCGCAGGGTCGCCGTCGCCGCGCTGATCCCGCAGTTGCCGACAATCACCGTCGTCACCCCCTGGCTCAGCTTGGGCAAATAGGCTGGCATACGAATGACGTTGATGTCGTCATGGGTATGCACATCGATAAACCCGGGCGCCAGCACGCGCCCCTGCCCGTCAATCACCTGCTCCGCCGGCAGGTTCAGCGCCGGGGCCATATCTACAATCCGATCGCCCTTCACCGCCACGTCGCCGCGAAACTGCGGTCCGCCGCTGCCGTCAATGACCGTGACGTTTTTGAAAAGCCAGTTAACTTTCATCGCAATGACTCCCTTTCAACTCTGTCGACAAGTTAACCATTTACAAGGCGGAAAAACAGTGGAAAACTACGCAAAAACCAGATCAAATTGTGATACTTTTATTCACAAACAATAAAAATCACATATTAAATTTATATTTTTCAATTAATTAAAATTGATACCCAGCTTTATTCCGAGCATAAACCCTAAAAGGATAGTGTTATGAAATACCACTCCGATACGCTTATTCCGCACAAAGCCGCCGTGATGGCCGCTCCGGCAAATCTGCTGGCGGAGGAAGTCTGCCTCCCCGCCGCGCTGCTGAAAAAAACGGCGCTGGAAAATAACATCGCCTGGATGCAGCGCTACGCCGACGCGCGCGGCGTCTCGCTGGCGCCGCACGGTAAAACAACGATGACGCCGTGGATTTTTCAGGCCCAGCAGCGGGCGGGCGCATGGGGAATCGGCGTGGGCAGCGCCTGGCAGGCCAGCGCGGCGATGGCCAGCGGCGTTGAGCGCGTTCTGATGGTCAATCAGCTGGTCGGCAGGGCGAATATGCAGGCGGTATCGCGCCTGAAGGCGCATTACCGGGCGGCGGAGTTTATCTGCTGCATCGATAGCCTCGCCAACGCCCGCGCGCTGTCGGCCTTTTTCAGCGAACGGCGGCAAACGCTGGACGTGCTGATTGAGCTGGGCGTGGCCGGCGGGCGCTGCGGCTGCCGCAGCGTTGAGGATGCACAGGCTATGGCGGAGGCCGTCGCGGACCTTCCGGGCCTTAAGCTGCGCGGACTAGAGCTGTATGAAGGGGTGTTGCACGGCGACGATCCGCAGCCGCAGGTGGAGGCTCTGCTGCGCCAGGCCGCCGATTTGGCTTGCCGGATGGAACATCTGGTTGAGGGGGAGTTTGTGCTGACCGGCGCCGGTACCGTCTGGTATGACGTGGTGTGCAATATCTGGCTGGCGGCGAAGAAACCGGCGCGCTGCCGGATCGTTATCCGCCCCGGCTGCTATATCACCCACGATCGGGGGATCTACGATATCGCGCAGAAAGCGCTGGTGGCGCGCGATCCGATCGCCTGCGATCTGGGCGGTGATTTAACCTCGGCGCTGGAGCTGATGGCGATGGTCCAGTCGGTGCCGGAAGCGGATCGCGCGGTGGTCAACTTCGGCAAGCGCGACTGCGCCTTCGACGCCGGACTGCCGCAGCCGATCGCTCGCTATCGCAACGGCGCGCAGCTGTCTGCGGCGGGGATCGAGAGCGTGGGGATCATGGATCAGCACTGTATGCTGCGCCTCGCGCCAGGCAGCAACGTGCAGGTCGGCGATATTCTGGTGTTCGGCACCTCGCATCCGTGCCTGACGTTTGATAAATGGAAAACCCTACTGCTGGTGGACGAGCAGTATAACGTGCTGGAAGAGCTCGATACCCTGTTCTGAGCGGCAGGGAACTCCCCGGATGGCGGCTGGCGCCTTATCCGGGCTACGGGATGGCACCGGCCCGTAGCCCCGGTAAGCACAGCGCGACCGGGGGAATATTTCTAGCTTCACGGAAGGAAAATTACGCTTCTTCCTCTCCACCCACCCCATTCCCCAGGGCGATAAACTCCTCCAGCAGCGCGGTAAGCTGACGCATTTTTTCGACGGTAAATTGGGCTTCTATCTGGCGATAGGCTTCTTCCACCTGGGCCTGGGCGCTTTCATACAGCTTCAGGCCCGCAGGCGTCAGCGAAACGTACAGCTTGCGCTGATCGTTAACCGGTTTTAAACGCAGCACCAGGCCGTCGCGCTCCATGCGGGTCAGAATACCGGTCAGGCTCGGACGTAAAATACAGGCGCGAAAGGCCAGATCGTGAAAATCCATCGACGGATTTTCGGCGAGGATGCGCACGATACGCCACTGCTGCTCGGTCAGATTGTGGCGTTTAACGATGGGCCGAAAGTGGGCCATCGCCGCTTCCCGCGCCTGCAGCAGCGCGATAGTTAACGAATCATGCATCACATACCTCTGAAATAAATCCCCAATCTGTTAATAAGTTAATAATTAGCGCTAATTCCTTCTGAAGGCAACCGGTTTCTGCCTCTGAAAAGTACCAGAAGGTACAAGAAAATTAATTATCTAATTGATTAACAACAAATAAAAAATATAACTGTAAATTTATTGTTAATCAGATCACAAAACATTCACTTCTGTTTGCCAAACCTTTCCGCAAAGCATAAAAGATGATCATTAACATATTAATGAATTAGCTAACTTCCTAATTCCGTAGCAGAGGAGTGGTCAATGAAAGGTACCATCTTCGCCGTGGCGCTTAACCACCGCAGCCAGCTCGACGCCTGGCGCGAAGCGTTCCAGCAGGCCCCGTATAAAACCCCGCCGAAGACCGCGGTCTGGTTTATCAAACCGCGCAACACCGTTATCGGCGACGGCGAGAGCATTCCCTATCCGCAAGGCGAAACCGTGCATAACGGCGCCACCGTGGCGCTAATCGTCGGTAAAACCGCACGCAAAATCACCGCGGAAGACGCCGCGGCTTATATCGCCGGGTACGCGCTGGCGAACGACGTCAGCCTGCCGGAAGAGAGCTTCTATCGTCCGGCCATCAAAGCCAAATGCCGCGACGGCTTCTGCCCGCTTGGCGCGCTCGCGCCGCTCAGCAACGTCGATAACCTGACCATCATCACCGAAATCAACGGTCGCGAGGCGGACAGCTGGAATACCGTCGATCTCCAGCGCTCCGCCGCCGAGCTGCTGAGCGCCCTGAGCGAATTCGCTACCCTCAATCCCGGCGATGCGATTCTGATCGGTACGCCCCACTCCCGCGTTACGCTGCGCCCCGGCGATCGCGTACGCATTCTCGCCGAGGGCTTCCCGGCGCTGGAAAACCCGGTGGTTGCTGAAGGAGAACTGGCATGAAACAGGCACGTATTGAGTGGCAGGGGCAACGGCACGATGTCCAGGTTGATGAACGCGGTCAGGTCCAGCTCGCCAACGGCAGGTTACTTCAGGAAGGCGAGTTTCGCTGGCTGCCGCCCGCCGACGGCACCCTGTTCGCGCTGGGCCTGAACTACGCCGATCACGCCAGCGAGCTGGCGTTTACGCCGCCAACCGAGCCGCTGGTGTTTATCAAAGCGCCCAACACCTTTATCGGCCACCGGCAGGAGTCGGTGCGCCCGGATAACGTCGAGTACATGCACTACGAGGCTGAACTGGTGGTGGTGATCGGCAAAACCGCGCGTAAGGTCACCGAAGCCGACGCCATGGCGTACGTAGCCGGGTACACCGTCTGCAACGACTACGCCATCCGCGACTACCTGGAAAACTACTATCGTCCCAACCTGCGGGTCAAAAGCCGCGACACCCTGACGCCGATAGGCCCGTGGATCGTCAGCAAAGAGGCGATCCCCGATCCGCACAACCTGGCGCTGTGCACCTGGGTCAACGGCGAACTGCGCCAGCAGGGCACCACCGCCGATCTGATCTTCAGCATTCCGTTCCTGATCGCTTACCTCAGCGAATTTATGACCCTGCAGCCGGGCGACATGATCGCCACCGGCACGCCGAAGGGGCTGTCGGACGTGGTGCCGGGCGATGAAGTGATCGTCGAAGTGGAAGGCGTCGGCCGCCTGGTCAACCACATCATTAGCCAGCAGGCATATGAGGAGAAGCTGTCATGAAAAAAATTAACCACTGGATCAACGGCAAAAACGTCGCCGCCGCGGAATATTTCCATACCACTAACCCGGCGACCGGCGAAGTGCAGGCGGAAGTCGCCTCCGGCGGCGCCGACGAGGTGAATCAGGCGGTGGCGGCGGCGAAAGAGGCGTTCCCGAAATGGGCCAATCTGCCGATGAAAGAGCGCGCGCGTCTGATGCGCCGGCTGGGAGATCTGATCGACCAGAACGTCCCGGAGATCGCCGCCATGGAGACCGCCGATACCGGCCTGCCGATCCACCAGACCAAAAACGTGCTGATCCCGCGCGCCTCGCACAACTTCGAATTCTTCGCCGAAGTGTGCCAGCAGATGAACGGCAAGACCTACCCGGTTGACGACAAGATGCTCAACTACACCCTCGTGCAGCCGGTCGGCGTCTGCGCGCTGGTGTCGCCGTGGAACGTGCCGTTTATGACCGCCACCTGGAAGGTGGCGCCGTGCCTCGCGCTGGGCAATACCGCGGTGCTGAAGATGTCCGAACTGTCGCCGCTAACCGCTGACCGTCTTGGCGAGCTGGCGCTGGAAGCGGGTATTCCGCCGGGGGTGCTGAACGTGGTTCAGGGCTACGGCGCGACGGCGGGCGATGCGCTGGTCCGCCACCATGACGTACGCGCGGTCTCGTTCACCGGCGGTACCGCCACCGGGCGCAACATCATGAAAAACGCCGGGCTGAAAAAGTACTCCATGGAGCTGGGCGGCAAATCGCCGGTGCTGATTTTCGAAGACGCCGATATTGAGCGCGCCCTGGACGCCGCGCTGTTCACCATTTTCTCAATCAACGGCGAACGCTGCACAGCCGGTTCGCGTATTTTCATTCAACAGAGCATCTACCCCGAGTTCGTTAAACGCTTCGCCGAGCGGGCGAACCGCCTGCGCGTCGGCGACCCGACCGACCCGAACACCCAGGTGGGCGCGCTGATTAGCCAGCAGCACTGGGAGAAAGTCTCCGGCTATATCCGCCTCGGCATTGAAGAAGGGGCGACCCTGCTGGCCGGCGGCGCGGATAAACCCGCCGATCTGCCCGCCCATCTGAGAAACGGCAACTTCCTGCGGCCAACGGTGCTGGCGGACGTCGATAACCGCATGCGCGTGGCGCAGGAAGAGATTTTTGGCCCGGTAGCCTGTCTGCTGCCGTTTAAAGACGAGGCGGAAGGTCTGCGCCTGGCCAACGACGTGGAGTACGGCCTCGCCTCTTATATCTGGACCCAGGACGTCAGCAAAGTGCTGCGCCTGGCGCGCGGCATCGAAGCCGGAATGGTGTTCGTCAACACCCAGAACGTCCGCGACCTGCGTCAGCCGTTCGGCGGCGTGAAGGCCTCCGGTACCGGCCGCGAAGGCGGCGAATACAGTTTTGAAGTGTTCGCTGAAATGAAAAACGTCTGCATCTCGATGGGCGACCATCCGATCCCAAAATGGGGAGTCTGATATGGGAAAGTTAGCGTTAGCAGCAAAAATCACTCACGTACCGTCTATGTATCTCTCTGAACTGCCGGGTAAAAACCACGGCTGCCGCCAGGGAGCCATCGATGGGCATAAAGAAATCGGCAAGCGGTGCCGCGAGCTGGGCGTGGATACCATCATCGTCTTTGATACCCACTGGCTGGTTAACAGCGCCTACCACATCAACTGTGCCGACCATTTCCAGGGCGTCTACACCAGCAACGAGCTGCCGCATTTTATTCGCGACATGACCTATGACTACGACGGTAACCCGGCGCTCGGCCACCTGATCGCCGACGAAGCGGTCAAACTCGGGGTCCGCGCCAAAGCGCATAACATTCCAAGCCTGAAGCTGGAGTACGGCACCCTGGTACCGATGCGCTATATGAACAGCGATAAGCATTTCAAAGTGGTCTCTATCTCGGCGTTCTGTACTGTCCATGATTTTGCCGACAGCCGCAGGCTGGGCGAAGCCATTCTTAAAGCTATCGAGAAATATGACGGCACCGTGGCGGTCTTTGCCAGCGGCTCGCTGTCGCACCGTTTTATCGACGACCAGCGCGCCGAAGAGGGGATGAACAGCTATACCCGCGAGTTCGATCACCAGATGGACGAACGGGTCGTGAAGCTGTGGCGCGAAGGCAAATTCAAAGAGTTCTGCACCATGCTGCCGGAGTACGCCGACTACTGCTTCGGCGAAGGCAATATGCACGACACGGTGATGCTGCTGGGCCTGCTCGGCTGGGACAAATACGACGGCAAAGTAGAGTTTATTACCGAGCTGTTCGCCAGCTCCGGCACCGGTCAGGTCAACGCCGTCTTCCCGCTGCCGGAAACGGCGTAAGGAGCACGCAGAATGCCGCATTTTATCGCTGAATGTACCGACAACATCCGCGAGCAGGCTGATTTACCGGGCCTGTTCGGCAAAGTGAACGCCGCGCTGGCGGCCACCGGCATCTTCCCCATCGGCGGCATTCGCAGCCGCGCCATCTGGCTGGATACCTGGCAGATGGCCGACGGCCAGCACGATTACGCCTTTGTGCATATGACGCTGAAAATTGGCGCCGGACGCAGCCAGGAAAGCCGCCAGGACGTGGGCGATATGCTGTTCACGCTGATCAAAGCCCATTTCGCCGCGCTGATGGAGAGCCGCTATCTGGCGCTGTCGTTTGAGATTGATGAACTGCACCCGACGCTGAACTACAAGCAGAACAACGTGCACGCCTTGTTTAAATAGCGTGCGGCCGGTCAGGCCCTCTCCCGCCGGGAGAGGGTGAAACGACGCCGGCTTTTATTTCCGGCGCAGCAGCACCGAATGACGTAACAGGAAGCAACTATGCTCGATAAACATACCCATACCCTGATCGCCCAGCGGCTAAACCAGGCGGAAAAACAGCGTGAACAGATCCGCGCTATTTCGCTGGATCACCCGACGATCACTATCGAAGACGCCTACGCGGTACAGCGCGAATGGGTAAATATGAAAATCGCCGAAGGCCGCGTGCTGAAAGGACATAAAATCGGCCTGACCTCAAAAGCAATGCAGGCCAGTTCGCAAATCAGCGAACCGGACTACGGCGCGCTGCTGGACGATATGTTTTTCCACGACGGCGGCGATATTCCTACCGACCGCTTTATCGTCCCGCGTATCGAAGTGGAGCTGGCCTTCGTGCTGGCCAAACCGCTGCGCGGCCCCCACTGCACCCTGTTCGACGTGTATAACGCCACCGACTACGTGATCCCGGCGCTGGAGCTGATTGACGCCCGCTGCCACAACATCGACCCGGAAACCCAGCGCCCGCGCAAAGTCTTCGACACCATCTCCGATAACGCCGCCAACGCCGGGGTGATCCTCGGCGGCCGCCCGATTAAACCCGACGAGCTGGATCTGCGCTGGATCGCCGCCCTGCTCTATCGCAACGGCGTGATTGAAGAGACCGGCGTCGCCGCGGGGGTGCTGAATCACCCGGCCAACGGCGTGGCCTGGCTGGCGAACAAGCTGGCGCCGTACGACGTCCAGCTGGAAGCCGGGCAGATTATTCTCGGCGGCTCCTTTACCCGGCCGGTACCGGCGCGCAAAGGCGACACCTTCCACGTCGACTACGGCAACATGGGCGCGATTAGCTGCCGCTTTGTCTAGGAGAAACATGATGCATAACGCCTTTAAAGACGCCTTAAAAGCGGGTCGTCCGCAGATTGGCCTGTGGCTGGGGCTGACCAGCAGCTACAGCGCCGAGCTGCTGGCCGGGGCCGGGTTCGACTGGCTGCTGATCGACGGCGAGCATGCGCCAAACAGCGTGCAGACAATCCTGACCCAGCTACAGGCGATCGCTCCCTACCCCAGCCAGCCGGTGGTGCGGCCGTCGTGGAACGACCCGGTGCAGATTAAACAGCTGCTGGATATCGGCGCGCAAACCCTGCTGGTGCCGATGGTGCAGAACGCCGACGAAGCGCGGCTGGCGGTGAAAGCCACCCGCTACCCGCCCGCGGGCATTCGCGGCGTCGGCAGCGCGCTGGCCCGCGCCTCGCGCTGGAACCGCGTCCCGGATTATCTCCATCAGGCCAACGACGCGATGTGCGTGCTGGTGCAGATCGAAACCCGCGAAGCGCTCAACAATCTGCCGCAGATCCTCGATGTCGAGGGCGTGGACGGCGTGTTTATTGGCCCGGCGGATCTGAGCGCCGATATGGGCTTCAGCGGCAACCCGCAGCACCCGGAAGTGCAGGCCGCCATTGAGCGCGCCATCGGGCAAATTCGCGCGGCGGGCAAAGCGCCGGGGATCCTGATGGCCAGCGAGCCGCTGGCGAAGCGCTACCTGGAACTCGGCGCGCTGTTTGTCGCCGTCGGCGTCGATACCACCCTGCTGGCCCGCGGCGCGGAAGCGCTGGCGGCGCGATTTGGCGCGGAAAAAACCGCCCAGGGTTCGTCAGGCGTCTATTAATACCCGCAGTACCCTACAAAATTCCCATTAGAGGAAAATGATAATGAGCGATACATCATCTGCCATCCCGGAAAAGTTCGATCCGGCTAATCAGCACAAGCAGCTGACGGCGCAGCAGCAGTCGGTTATCAACAAGCTCTTTCGCCGCCTGATCGTCTTTTTGTTCGTGCTGTTTATCTTTTCGTTTTTAGATCGCATCAATATCGGCTTTGCCGGGCTGACCATGGGCCAGGATCTGGGCCTTAACGCCACCATGTTTGGTCTTGCCACCACCCTGTTTTACGCCACCTACGTGATATTCGGCATTCCCAGCAACGTGATGCTCAGCATCGTTGGCGCTCGCCGCTGGATCGCCACCATCATGGTGCTGTGGGGCATCGCCTCCACCGCCACCATGTTCGCGACCGGGCCGAACAGCCTCTATATCCTGCGCATGCTGGTGGGGATCACCGAGGCCGGTTTTCTGCCCGGCATTCTGCTCTATCTGACCTACTGGTTCCCGGCCTTTTTCCGCGCCCGCGCCAACGCGCTGTTTATGATCGCGATGCCGGTGACCACCGCGCTGGGGTCGATCGTCTCCGGCTATATCCTGTCGATGGACGGCCTGCTGAACCTGCACGGCTGGCAGTGGCTGTTCCTGCTGGAAGGCTTCCCGTCGGTGCTGCTCGGTATTATGGTCTGGTTCTGGCTTGATGATTCGCCGTCGAAGGCGAAATGGCTGACCGCGGACGATAAAAAATGCCTGCAGGAGATGATGGATAACGACCGCCTGACGCTGGTCCAGCCGGAAGGGGCGATCAGCCATCACGCCATGCAGCAGCGCAGCCTGTGGCGGGAAGTGTTCACGCCGATCGTGCTGATGTACACCCTGGCCTACTTCTGCCTGACCAATACGCTCAGCGCGATCAGCATCTGGACGCCGCAGATCCTCAAAAGCTTTAACGAAAGCAGCAGCAATATCACCATCGGCCTGCTGGCGGCGATCCCGCAGATTTGTACCATTCTGGGGATGATCTACTGGAGCCGCCACTCCGATAAACATCAGGAGCGTAAGCACCACACCGCCCTGCCGTTCCTGTTCGCCGCCGCGGGCTGGCTGCTGGCGTCGGCCACCGATCACAACCTGATCCAGCTGCTCGGGATCGTGATGGCCTCCACCGGATCGTTTAGCGCAATGGCCATTTTCTGGACCACGCCGGATCAGTCGATCAGCCTGCGCGCCAGAGCGATCGGCATCGCGGTGATCAACGCGACGGGTAATATCGGATCGGCGCTCAGCCCCTTTATGATCGGCTGGCTGAAGGATATTACCGGCAGCTTCAGCAGCGGCCTGTGGTTCGTCGCCGCCCTGCTGGTCATCGGCGCGATGATTATCTGGGTGATTCCGATGAAAGGAACGCGTCCGCGCGCGACGCCGTAAGGAGCCGCCATGTGCCAGAGCCCGATAGCCAATATCGATATTAATAAAGAGTACGATGAGAGCCTGGGGACGGAAGATGTGCATTATCAATCGTTTGCCAGGATGGCGGAGTTCTTTGGCCGCGATATGCAGGCGCACCGTCACGACCAGTATTTTCAGATGCACTTTCTCGATACCGGGCAGATTGAGCTGCAGCTCGACGATCATCGCTATTCGGTGCAGGCGCCGCTGTTTGTCCTGACGCCGCCCTCGGTGCCGCACGCTTTTATCACCGAGTCCGATAGCGACGGTCACGTGCTGACGGTGCGCGAGGATCTGGTCTGGCCGCTGCTGGAGGTGCTCTATCCCGGCACGCGGGAGGCTTTCGGTCTGCCGGGCATCTGCCTGTCGCTGGCCGACAGGCCCGAGGAGCTGGCGGCGCTGGCGCACTACTGGCGGCTGATTGAACGGGAATCGACGTCGCAGCTGCCGGGGCGGGAACATACCCTGACGCTGCTGGCGCAGGCGGTGTTCACCCTGCTGCTGCGCAACGCGAAGCTTGACGATCACGCGGCCAGCGGGATACGCGGCGAGCTCAAGCTGTTCCAGCGGTTTAACCAGCTGATCGACGGCCACTACCATCAGCACTGGACGGTGCCGGATTACGCCAGCGAGCTGCATCTGACCGAATCCCGGTTAACCGATATCTGCCGCCGCTTCGCCAACCGGCCGCCCAAACGGCTGATTTTCGACAGGCAGCTGCGCGAAGCCAAGAGGCTGCTGCTCTTTTCCGACAGCGCGGTCAACGAGATAGCCTGGCAGCTGGGCTTTAAGGATCCGGCCTATTTTGCCCGCTTTTTTAACCGCTTAGTCGGCTGCTCGCCGAGCGCGTTCAGAACGCAAAAAGTACCGGTATCATAAGATCTTACCGGGGACGGCGCGGCGAGTTCGCAGCCGTCTGAGAGGCGGTAGCCCGGGCAAAGCGCGTCAGGCGCCGCCCCCGGGAGCAGAGCGCAGAGTCGCTGAATTTCCCGGAGGCGATGCTGCGCATCTGTCCGGCCTACAAATTCAAAACCCGCTCTGGCTTGTCGTCGGATCATCGGGGAGCCAGGCCGGAAAATAGAAAAACCAACCCCCGATCACATAACCCAACCCCGCCTGAAAAGTACCGACCGTTGACCTAAAAGTCTCTTCACGAAAGCCGCGTTAACCGCTTCAATTGAACAACAAAAACAAAACATAAATTTAACATCGCATTCCGATTAATACTGAAGAGGTCACCTATGAAACCTGAAAATTTCCGTGCCGACGCTAAACGCCCGTTAACCGGTGAAGAGTACCTGAAGAGCCTGCAGGACGGCCGCGAAATCTATATCTACGGCGAACGCGTTAAGGACGTGACCACCCACCCGGCGTTCCGCAACGCCGCCGCCTCCGTCGCCCAGATGTACGACGCGCTGCATAAACCCGAGCTGCAGGATACCCTGTGCTGGGGCACCGATACCGGCAGCGGCGGCTATACCCACAAGTTCTTCCGCGTCGCGAAAAGCGCCGACGATCTGCGCCAGCAGCGCGACGCTATCGCCGAATGGTCGCGCCTGAGCTACGGCTGGATGGGACGTACCCCGGACTACAAAGCCGCGTTCGGCTGCGCGCTCGGCGCAAACCCGGCGTTTTATGGTCAGTTTGAACAGAACGCCCGCAGCTGGTACACCCGCATCCAGGAAACAGGCCTCTACTTTAACCACGCCATCGTCAACCCGCCCATCGACCGCCATAAGCCAGCCGACGAAGTGAAAGACGTCTATATCAAGCTGGAAAAAGAGACCGATGCCGGGATCATCGTCAGCGGCGCGAAAGTGGTAGCCACCAACTCGGCGCTCACCCACTACAACATGATTGGCTTCGGCTCGGCGCAGGTGATGGGCGAAAACCCGGACTTCGCGCTGATGTTCGTCGCGCCGATGGACGCCGAAGGGGTCAAGCTTATCTCCCGCGCCTCCTATGAGCTGGTCGCCGGAGCAACCGGATCGCCCTACGATTATCCGCTCTCCAGCCGCTTCGACGAAAACGATGCGATCCTGGTGATGGATAATGTGCTGATCCCATGGGAAAACGTGCTGATCTATCGCGACTTCGATCGCTGCCGCCGCTGGACGATGGAGGGCGGTTTCGCCCGCATGTATCCGCTACAGGCCTGCGTGCGTCTGGCCGTGAAGCTCGATTTCATCACCGCCCTGCTCAAGCGCTCGCTGGAGTGTACCGGAACCCTGGAGTTCCGCGGCGTGCAGGCGGATCTCGGCGAAGTGGTGGCCTGGCGCAATATGTTCTGGGCGCTGAGCGATTCGATGTGCGCCGAAGCCACGCCGTGGGTTAACGGCGCGTATCTGCCGGATCACGCCGCGCTGCAAACCTATCGCGTGATGGCGCCGATGGCCTACGCCAAAATCAAAAACATTATTGAACGCAACGTCACCAGCGGCCTGATCTATCTGCCGTCCAGCGCCCGCGATCTCAATAATCCGCAGATCAACGAATACCTGGCGAAATACGTGCGCGGATCGAACGGCATGGATCACGTCGAGCGCATCAAGATCCTCAAACTGATGTGGGACGCCATCGGCAGCGAGTTTGGCGGCCGTCATGAACTGTACGAAATCAACTACTCCGGTAGCCAGGATGAGATTCGCCTGCAGTGCCTGCGTCAGGCGCAGAGCTCCGGCAACATGGACAAAATGATGGCGATGGTGGATCGCTGCCTGTCCGAGTACGACCAGAACGGCTGGACGGTGCCGCATCTGCACAACAATACCGATATCAACATGCTGGATAAGCTGCTGAAGTAACCGGCAGCGGGAGGTCACAATGCAATTAGATGAACAACGTCTGCGTTTTCGCGATGCCATGGCCAGTCTGTCGGCCGCCGTTAACGTCATCACCACCGAAGGCGAGGCGGGCCGCTGCGGTATCACCGCCACCGCGGTCTGTTCGGTGACCGATACGCCGCCGTCGGTAATGGTCTGCATCAACGCTAACAGCGCGATGAATCCGGTGTTCCAGGGCAACGGCAAGCTGTGCATCAACGTGCTGAACCACGAGCAAGAGGAGATGGCCCGCCACTTCGCCGGCATGACCGGGATGACGATGGACGACCGTTTCGGCCTCAGCGGCTGGCAAAAAGGCGCGCTGGGCCAGCCGGTGCTAAAAGGCGCGCTGGCGAGCCTTGAGGGCGAGATTAGCCAGGTGCAGACCATCGGTAGCCACCTGGTCTATCTGGTGGAAATCAGGAACATTACCCTGAGCCAGCAGGGCCACGGGCTGATCTACTTTAAGCGCCGCTTCCATCCGGTGATGATGGAGATGGACGTCGTGGCGTAGTTTTGCCTTCCCCTCTCTCGCGGGAGAGGGGATTACCTCGCTTCCCCCCATCGTCACGGCGGGAATATTCCTGTGATCTCAATCACATATTTAAGCCTGCCGGGATTCCTGCCCAACCGCTTACCCTCGCAAGTGACCGCTTAACCCCGAATATAACCACTCACAGATTTACCCAACTTTACGCGCGCGACGTTCTGGCAAGATGGTCCCCAGCATAGCTAATCAATGCCTCCTCAAACACTAACTAAACCCAGACGGCTTCGGCCCATTATTCATCTTATTAAGCCAGGTTTTACTATGGATACTAAAAAGTTATTCAAGCACATACCCTGGGTGATTCTTGGAATCATCGGGGCATTTTGCCTCTCGGTCGTCGCTCTGCGCCGCGGCGAGCACGTCAGTGCGCTGTGGATCGTGGTGGCCTCGGTTTCCGTCTACCTCGTCGCCTACCGTTATTACAGCCTGTACATTGCGCAAAAGGTCATGAAGCTCGATCCTACGCGCTCCACGCCTGCGGTGATTAACAACGATGGCCTGAACTACGTTCCGACCAACCGCTACGTGCTGTTCGGCCACCACTTTGCCGCGATTGCCGGCGCCGGTCCGCTGGTGGGCCCGGTGCTCGCCGCGCAGATGGGCTACCTGCCGGGTACCCTGTGGCTGCTGGCGGGCGTCGTGCTGGCAGGGGCGGTGCAGGACTTTATGGTGCTGTTTATCTCCTCGCGCCGTAACGGTGCCTCGCTGGGAGAAATGATCAAGCAGGAGATGGGTCCGGTACCGGGCTCCATCGCGCTGTTCGGCTGCTTCCTGATAATGATCATCATCCTTGCGGTGCTGGCGTTAATCGTGGTGAAAGCGCTGGCGGAAAGCCCGTGGGGCGTCTTCACCGTCTGCTCGACCGTGCCGATCGCCCTGTTTATGGGGATCTACATGCGCTTCCTGCGCCCGGGCCGCGTAGGCGAAGTATCGGTGATTGGTATCGTCCTGCTGGTAGCGTCGATTTACTTCGGCGGCGTGATTGCCCACGACCCGTACTGGGGCCCGGCGCTGACCTTTAAAGACACCACTATTACCTTTACCCTGATTGGCTACGCGTTTATCTCGGCGCTGCTGCCGGTCTGGCTGATTCTGGCGCCGCGCGACTACCTGGCGACCTTCCTGAAAATTGGCGTTATCGTCGGCCTGGCGCTGGGCATTGTTATCCTCAACCCGGACCTGAAAATGCCGGCGGTGACCCAGTACATTGACGGTACCGGTCCGCTGTGGAAAGGCGCGCTGTTCCCGTTCCTGTTTATCACTATCGCCTGCGGCGCGGTCTCCGGCTTCCACGCCCTGATCGCCTCCGGCACCACGCCGAAGCTGCTGGCTAACGAAACCGACGCCCGCTTTATCGGCTACGGCGCGATGCTGATGGAATCTTTCGTCGCTATCATGGCGCTGGTAGCGGCCTCAATTATCGAACCGGGCCTCTACTTCGCGATGAACACCCCGCCAGCGGGTCTGGGCATCACCATGCCGAACCTGCACGAAATGGGCGGTGAGAACGCCGCGCTGATTGCCGCGCAGCTGAGGGATGTCACCGCACACGCGGCGGCGACCGTCAGCTCCTGGGGCTTCGTGATCTCACCTGAGCAAATCCTGCAAACCGCGAAAGATATCGGCGAACCGTCGGTACTGAACCGCGCGGGCGGCGCGCCGACGCTGGCCGTGGGTATCGCTCACGTGTTCCACAAAATCATCCCGATGGCGGATATGGGCTTCTGGTACCACTTCGGTATTCTGTTTGAAGCGCTGTTTATCCTCACCGCGCTGGATGCCGGTACCCGTGCAGGCCGCTTTATGCTGCAGGATCTGCTGGGCAACTTCGTGCCGTTCCTCAAGAAAACCGACTCGCTGGTGGCCGGTGTTATCGGTACCGCGGGCTGCGTCGGCCTGTGGGGCTACCTGCTGTATCAGGGCGTGGTCGACCCGCTGGGCGGCGTGAAGAGCCTGTGGCCGCTGTTCGGTATCTCTAACCAGATGCTGGCCGCCGTGGCGCTGGTGCTCGGCACCGTGGTGCTGGTCAAAATGCAGCGCACCAAATATATCTGGGTCACCGTGATCCCGGCCGCATGGCTGCTGCTGTGCACCACCTGGGCGCTGGGCCTGAAACTGTTCAGCACCAACCCGCAGATGGAAGGCTTCTTCTTCATGGCGCAGCAGTATAAAGAGAAGATCGCCGCCGGCGGCGAACTGACCGCGCAGCAGATTGCCAACATGAACCATATCGTGGTGAACAACTACACCAACGCGGGTCTGAGCATTCTGTTCCTGGTGGTGGTCTACAGCATCATCTTCTACGGCATCAAAACCTGGCTCAACGTGCGCAACAATAAAGTGCGTACCGACAAAGAGACCCCGTACGTGCCGGTACCGGAAGGCGGCGTGAAGACCTCTTCGCATCACTAAACCTTAATGCCGGATGGCGCTACGCTTATCCGGTCTACACAAACGAATGTTTGTAGGCCGGATGAGGCGCTAGCCGCCATCCGGCTTTATTCGTTCTCTGGGACTCAGAATGTTTGGTAACTTAGGTCAGGCAAAAAAATACCTCGGTCAGGCAGCGAAAATGCTGATTGGCATTCCGGATTACGATAATTACGTCGAGCATATGCAGACTAACCATCCGGACAAGCCGTACATGACCTACGATGAATTCTTTCGCGAACGCCAGCAGGCCCGCTACGGCGGCGACGGCAAAGGCGGCGTACGCTGCTGCTAATGGAGGCAAACATGGCACCGATTGCAGTCACCCTGCTCACCGGTTTTCTTGGCGCGGGTAAAACCACCCTGCTGCGCCATATCCTGAACGAACGGCACGGCTTTAAAATTGCCGTTATCGAAAACGAATTTGGCGAAGTCGCCGTCGATGACCAGCTTATCGGCGATCGCGCCACGCAGATTAAAACCCTGACCAACGGCTGCATCTGCTGTACCCGTTCCAACGAACTGGAAGACGCCCTGCTCGATCTGCTCGACAGCCGCGATCGCGGAGAAATTGATTTTGACCGGCTGGTGATCGAATGTACCGGCATGGCCGACCCCGGCCCGATTATCCAGACCTTTTTCTCTCACGATGTGCTGTGTGAACGCTATCTGCTGGATGGCGTGATTGCGCTGGTTGACGCGGTGCATGCCGACCAGCAGATGAATCAGTTCACCATTGCCCAGTCGCAGGTGGGCTACGCCGATCGTATCCTGCTCACCAAAACTGACATGGCGGGCGACAGCGACAAGCTCCGCGAACGGCTGATGCGTATTAACGCCCGCGCGCCGATTTACAACGTCACCCACGGCGATATCGACCTGAATCTACTGTTTAACACCAGCGGCTTTATGCTGGAAGAGAACGTGGTCAGCAGCAAACCGCGCTTCCACTTTATGGCCGATAAGCAGAACGACGTGTCGTCTATCGTGGTGGAGCTGGATTATCCGGTGGATATCAGCGACGTCTCGCGGGTGATGGAAAACCTGCTGCTCACCTTTGCTGAACAGCTGATGCGCTATAAAGGGATGCTGTGGATCGACGGCGAGCCCAACCGCCTGCTGTTCCAGGGCGTTCAACGGCTATACAGCGCCGACTGGGACCGGCCGTGGGGCGATGAGCGGCCGCACAGTACCCTGGTGTTTATTGGGATACAGCTTCCGGAAGATGAGATTCGCACCGCATTTGCGAGCCTGCGCAAGTAGTCATGTCGCCCGCCCCCTCTTCTGGAGGGGGAATGCGCGAATGAAATGTAAAATTCTGTTCTTATATGTAACAATAGAAATGCTTTTGGAAATAATTAGAAAGCCAATTATTGCGTCCACAACCGCTTTTTCGCGCCTGTTCAGCGAATATTTAGCCAAAAGATTCAACTCACGCTCAACGGCTAAAGATTACCCGTTGACTCCGCAGTAAAAACAACTAACAAACAACACAAATAAATATATCTAATAACAAAATTAGCATAAAACAGCCATCACTCGCTGATTTGCAGTCATAAAAATCGATTGTTAAGGTGCCCTCCGCGTAATGTAATGATGAGGCATAAAACATGAAAAAGCTGAATATCCTTCTTCTCTCGGCGTTGGCTGCCGTCTCGGGATCCGCACTCGCGATGGGCGGCACCGTTGAGCAGGGCAAGAACTTCACCAACCTGAATCTGGAAATGGGGAAATCCTCTTCTGGCCTGTATGTGGAAAGCAACTGGCTCAAAAATACCGATGACGGTACCCAGACAGGCGGCGTAGGCGCGGGTTATAACCTGGAACTCGGCCCGGTGATGTTCAATGCCGGCGCGAAAGCCATCTACCTCGGCCCTAAAAAAGGCGATAACGGCGTGGCCTTCCCCATCGGCGGCGGCGTCAACGTGGCCCTGACCGACAGCATCCATCTCTATGGTGAGGGCTATGCCGCACCGGAGGGCCTGAACAATAGCGTCAAAAACTACGTTGAAGCCAACGGCGGCGTAAGCTGGACGCCAATCACCCCAGTCACGCTGAAAGTGGGCTATCGCCATGTCAGCGTCGACGGCAAAGATGGCCGCCCGGGCCACACGCTGATTGACGGCGCCTATGTCGGCGGCGGGGTTACCTTCTGATGAACGGCCGCTTCGCCGCGCTTTGCGTTCTGAGCTTCACCGTGCTGCTGTCAGGCTGCGTCCAGTACAAATGGGTGAAGCCGGGAGTCAGCGATACGGAGATGAATAAAAAGCTCACGGAGTGCGAAGCGCAGGCGCTGATCGATCTCCCCCCGGATAACGTCGTCACCGGTTCAAGCTCGGAAAAAACGGACAAAAAGAACAAGAAAAAGGATATTTCCACCAGCTATACGGTTGAGGACGCCAATGAGGGGCGCAGGGATACGCTCGTCGACAGCTGCATGTTTAAGAGCGGCTGGGATAAGATTGAAGTTCAGTGAACGCCAAAAAACCTGCCAGATGGCAGGTTTTTGTCTTCACGCCGTTATTTATACACGACCACCAGCTTCTGATTCACAAACTCTTTAATCCCGAGATCGGAAAGCTCGCGGCCGAACCCGGAGCGCTTAACGCCGCCAAACGGCAGCTCCGGAGCGGTATCGGTTAGCCAGTTGATATAGACCATACCGGTTTCAATCCGCGACGCCATGCGTTTCGCCCTTTCGATATCCTGGCTGAATACGGCTCCGCCGAGGCCATAGTGCGAATCATTGGCCAGCTTCACCGCCTCATCGTCATCTTTCACCACGTAGATTTGCGCGACCGGGCCGAAGAACTCTTCAAAATAAGCCGGATTATCGCGGGTAATGCCGGTCAGTATAGTGGGCTCGAAAAAGCTGCCTTCCCGCTGCGCGGGTTTGCCGCCCAGATGCAGTTTCGCGCCGTTTTTCACCGCCTCGTCAACCTGTTTGGTCAACGTTTCCAGCGCGTCTTTTGAAGAGAGCGGCCCCAGCGTGGTACTTTCGTCCAGCGGATCGCCGATTTTCACCTGACGGAAGGCCTCGGTAAACTGGCTCAGGAACGAGTCGGCAATTTTTTCATGCAGGATAAAGCGCTTCGCCGCGGTGCACACCTGGCCTGCGTTGTTGAGCCGCGCCTGCACGCCGATCTTCACCGCCTTCTCCAGATCGGCGTCGTCCAGGACCACAAAGACATCGTTGCCGCCCAGTTCAAGCGTCGCTTTCTTGATGTGTTTAGCCGCCTGCGCCGCCACCACGCTACCGGCTTTTTCCGAGCCGGTCAGGGCCGCACCCTGTACGCGATCGTCGGCGATAATCTTCGCCACCTGATCCTGAGAAATAAAAAGGTTAGTCCACGCGCCCTCCGGCGCACCGGCTTCGCGTACCAGGTGGGCGAAGGTTTCCGCACAGTGCGGGACGATGCTGGCATGTTTGGCGATAACCGGGTTCCCCGCCGCCAGGTTCGGTGCCAGCACGCGCATAAGCTGATAATAAGGGAAGTTCCACGGTTCTACCGCCATCAGTACGCCGATGGGATGGTGTTCGACCCAGGCTTCACCCAGCTCGGACGGATACTTTACCGGCGCCAAAAACTGTTTGGCGTTGTCGGCGTAGTAGCGGGCAATTTGCGCGCACAGCTTCACTTCACCGCGGCTTTGCTCAATGAGTTTGCCCATTTCCTGGCTGGCGATTTTCGCCAGCTCGTCAACCCGGCCGTCGATCAGATCCGCCAGCTTGTACAGCACCGATAGCCGCTGCGCTATATCGCCTTTCGACCACGACGAATGATATAGCGCATCCGCCTTCTGCAGAGCCGCTTCCACGTCCGCGTCGCTGTGTGCCGGGTACGCTTTGATAAGCTGATTGTTTGCAGGATTCACCGTCTGATAAGCCATATCGCATGTCTCCTTGTTATCGCTGTTAACGCAGTCATAAATACCGCACAGGATATTAAGGGTAGTCGAGATAACTGAGGATGCGGCCAAACTCAGAGAGATACGGAATTTTCCCGAAATGGAACGGAGCGCGCTCTCGGCATAAATCGCCCATAAATAACAGCGTAATATCAATAAGTTAGTGAGTAACACCCCGGATATCCGCCTCCGACAAACCGGTAATTCTCAGCACCGTTTCCAGGGCCATACCTTCGGCGAGCATCGTTTGAGCAATACGCTGCGCTTCGGCGCGCTGCCCCTCCTCAACGCCCTCCAGTCGACCTTCCCGCTTCCCCTGCCTGCGCCCCACTTCACGTAACCTTTCGGCGATAGTCATGAGCTTCTCCTTATGCTGCGGAACACGCTGAGCCACTTCGCGGATAAATTTCCCCAACCGAAGCGCTTTGCCCGAGTGAATCAGGTAATTAAACAGCGTTTTTAGCTGCCTGTCATTAGCGTATCCGCTAAGCAAAATGGCCGTCAGATGTTCCACAATGCCCAGCAAATCGCGCTGACGAATATGTTTTTGCATCAGCTCCAGTAAGGCGACTCTTCGATGCTGGACAATTTCATCCCTCGTTTGCAAGCGAGACATTTTTGTTGAACGCGACTCGCGGTTCTCCCGCAGGATGAAGGCATGTTATAAACAGCGATCCCCCTCAGCTAAGGAGCCCACCGTGAGCCATACGCGCGATATTCAGCAAACCTTCTGGCGCGACGAACAGCTGCCCTGGCTGGAGCTGCGCAGCACCTGGCAAAGCCGTCAGGCCTATAAACGTCACCGCCATCCGCAGCTCTCCGTGGGGGCGATTATCGAGGGGGAAACGCGCTGTATCTGCAACGGGCAGGAGTATCTGCTGCGGCCGGGCGATCTGATTATTATCCCCGCCCAGGCGCCCCACAGCTGCAATCCGCGCGACGGCCAGCCGCGCAGCTACCATATGCTCTATCTCGAGCTAAGCTGGTGCTGGCGGCAGCTGGCAAACGATGCGCATCACGAGCGGCTGATAACCTCCCAGCCGGTGATTCGCGATGCCGGGCTCTTTGCCCGGTATCTGCAGATCGTGGCGTTGATGACTCAGCAAAACACCGCCGCGCTACCCGCCAGCGTCGCCCGGTTCCTGCGCGACCTGCCGCTGCGCCCGCTCGCGCCTGTGGCGCTTAGTCAGACCAGCGCGCGTTTGTTCAGTCGTCTGGCAACCAATCTGCAGGCGCCGCCGACGCTGGATAGCCTCGCCGATGAGTTTGCGCTGCGCAAAGAGACGCTGATCCGCGCCTTCAAGCAGGATACCGGCCTGACGCCCGCCAGCTTTATCAATATCGCGCGGATTGAGTTCGCCAAAACGCGCCTGCGGGCCGGGGATAATATCGCCGATGTCGGCTACCAGGCCGGGTTTGCCGACCAGAGCCACTTTCATAAAACCTTTGTCAGCTATACCGCCGCCACGCCGCGCCAGTATGCGCAGTCCCGATCAATAACAGACAATAATTAGCGTTTACGCTGGCGTAAGGTGACCTCAGATTAATACTGAGGTTGCTATGGACATACTCGCTACGCTCTTTCCCTCCGCCTTCCCCGCGCTGGCGCTCTCCCATTTTGTCGCCCTGCTGAGCCCCGGGCCGGATTTTTTTCTGCTGGTGGGCTACGCCATCCGCTATCGCCTGCGCGGCAGCGTCGGCCTGTGTATCGGCATTGCCGCCGGAAACGGTCTGTATATTCTTCTGGCCATTATCGGCTGGGGGATCCTGCGCCAGGCGCCGCTGCTGTTTACGGTGATTGAGCTGCTGGGCGCGGCGTATTTACTGTGGATTGGCAGCCTGCTGCTCAGAAGCCGTCCGACCACGCTGGCGCTGCACGGCGCCTCGGCTTCGCGCCCGCCGCTGGTGAAACAGCTTTTTCTCGGGCTGGGTTCTTCGCTGCTCAATCCGAAAAACGCGCTGTTCTACCTCGCGCTGATGACCTCCCTGCTGGGCCCGAACGTCACGCTGGTGCAGCAGGCCGTCAGCGGAGCCTGGATGACCAGCGTGGTGTTGATATGGGATCTGTTGCTGGTCACGCTGATTGCGCTACCGTCGGTGCAGCGCCGCCTTTCCGCCGTCGTCTGGCGAGTCGAGCGCACGGCCGGCGGCGTATTGATGGCTTTTGGTTGTTGGATTGTGTGGCAGTTTATTTTTAATTAATATTACCAATCATCAAATAAGGACAAAGCCTCGCCGTTCCCCAGCAGGGAATAAACGAGGCTTCACTCTATCGCCATCTTACACAATAATTATTCCGGACTATTTGCCGTCAACATATCCATCGGTACAAATACCCACTGCTGTGCTTCCGAGCCGTTAAATTCGAAAAGAATAATCGGATTCCCCTGGTTCGTGCCGCGGTTGTAGCTGTCCATAACAAAGCTCGGGTTTTGTTTGCTTTTAATAAAGCGACGTGAGCTGACTAAATCCCACCGCTGCGTCGCTTTATTCCCGCGAACCTGGAGCTCAATCGCTGCGCCTGAGCCTATACGATCCCCGCAAATGCCCAGCAGCAGCTCCTCGCTGGCGGCCAGGACGATCTCGCCGGTCCTGTCATCAACCGACCACAGAATTTTATTTAACGGTGAGGACGTCGGTAAGATAACAGCCTTAGCCCCGGCTTGCTGATCGCTAATACCTAATACCATGTCTTTTTTTGCTGCATATTTAAATATACCAATCATGAAAAACTCCTTTTATAAAAGACCAGTAGCAAGAGAAATTGATTAACGTTTTCCCTGAAATAAACAATGCCTTATTTAACCTTGAATATAATGTGATCAAGATCACTTATTAATAACTAACTTAAGAAAAAACCCATGTGGGATATATATTATGAATGCATTTAAGTTTAATTATTTAAAAATAGAATTTAAGCTACGTAAATTAAATTAACCCTCATCGTCTCTCTCGTCGGAAAAAGAGGAATCCGAATGACCAGGGCGTCAAATGGCCAAGATTTTACGCATTAGCCGTCAGGCTATATGCTTAAGCTTATGGAAAAACTCGTTGAACTGAAACGCGCCAAGCTGCTGGCGCTCTCGCTGCTGCTGATTGCAGCCGCTATTTTTATCACTACCCTCGTGCTGCCGCCGACGCCATGGGTCGGTGCGCTGAAGGCTATTTCCGAAGCGGCGATGGTCGGCGCGCTGGCGGACTGGTTTGCGGTCGTGGCGCTGTTTCGCCGTATTCCGCTGCCGTTCGTTGCGCGGCATACGGCGATTATTCCGCGTAATAAGGACCGGATTGCCGATAATCTCGGCTATTTCGTGCAGGAAAAATTTCTCGATACGCCCTCTCTGGTCGCGCTGATCCGGCGCTATGAACCGGCGCTGATGCTCGGTAACTGGTTCAGCCAGCCGGAAAACGCGCGTCGGGTCGGCCAGCATCTGCTGCAGGTGATGAGCGGCTTTCTGGAGCTAACCGATGACGCGCGCATTCAGCGCCTGCTGCGTCGGGCGGTACATAAAGCGATTGATAAGATCGATTTAACCCAAACCAGCGCGATGATGCTGGAAGGGCTGACGCGCGATAACCGCCACCAGAAGCTGCTCGATTCGCTGATTAGCCAGCTGATCGCCCTGCTCCAACGCGACAGCTCGCGGGCGTTTATTGCCCGCGGCATCGTGCACTGGCTGGAGACCGAGCATCCGCTTAAAGCCAGGCTGCTGCCTACCGAATGGCTCGGCGAGCACAGCGCTGAAATGGTTACCGACGCGGTTAACACGCTGCTCGACGAAGTGAGTCAGGATCGCGCCCATCAGATCCGCCAGGCCTTCGATCGCGCGGCGCTGAAGCTGATCGACAACCTGAAGTCCGATCCGCTGATGGCGGAAAAAGCGGACAATATCAAAGCGTATCTGAAAAACGATGAGACCTTTAACCGCTATCTGGGCGAGGTATGGGCCGATCTGCGCGGCTGGGTTAAAAACGATGTTAATAGCGACGATTCACGCATTAAGCAGCGCATTGCCGAAGCCGGTCAGTGGTTTGGCGAAACGCTGCTCCACGATGAGGCGCTGCGCGAATCCCTGAACGAACATCTTGAGCAGGCGGCGCACCGGGTGGCCCCGGAGTTTGCCGCCTTCCTGACGCGCCATATCAGCGATACGGTCAAAAGCTGGGACTCCCGCGATATGTCGCGACAAATCGAGCTGAACATTGGTAAGGATCTGCAGTTTATCCGCATCAACGGCACGCTGGTTGGCGGCACTATCGGTCTGCTGCTGTGGCTGTTTTCACAAATTCCTTCGCTGCTGCATTTACATATTTAATTCAACTTTTTGTTTTTAATGTATTTCTTATATGAATACATATTAACCATTAAAAACACATGGATATTTATGTTGACCCTAAATTTATTGCAGTGTGAAGTGCTGAAATAGTGCGCGCATAAACGGCTATTTATGGCGTAGAGACTCAACAAGGAGCCCACCGATGTTGCAATGGATGACCCGTTTTTTCGCCCGCCATTCCGCCACGCTGTTCTTCCCGGCGGCGCTGATCCTGTATGACTTTGCCGCCTATCTGACCACCGATCTTATCCAGCCGGGGATTATTCACGTGGTGCGCGACTTTGACGCCGACGTGGCGCTGGCTCCCGCCTCGGTCAGCCTGTATATGGCCGGCGGCATGGCGCTACAGTGGCTGCTCGGGCCGCTCTCCGATCGTATCGGCCGCCGTCCGGTGCTGCTCACCGGCGCGCTGATCTTTACCCTGGCCTGCTTCGCGACCCTGTTCACCACCTCAATGGAGCAGTTCCTCGCCGCGCGCTTTGTTCAGGGCACCAGCATCTGTTTTATCGCTACGGTTGGCTACGTCACCGTGCAGGAGGCATTCGGCCAGACAAAAGCCATTAAGCTGATGGCGATTATTACCTCGATCGTGCTGATCGCGCCAATAATTGGCCCGCTCTCCGGCGCGGCGCTGATGCACTTCGTGCACTGGAAAGTGCTGTTCGGGATTATTGCCGTCATGGGGTTTATCGCCTGGCTGGGGCTGCTGCTGAATATGCCGGAGACCGTCCGGCGCGGCGACGTCCCCTTCAGCGCCAGCGGCGTGCTGCGCGATTTCCGCGATGTTTTCCGCAACCGCGTTTTTCTGTTCGGCGCCGCCACGCTCTCGCTCAGCTATATTCCACTGATGAGCTGGGTTGCGGTCTCGCCAGTTATCCTGATTGACGACGGCGGGCTGACCACCGCCGAGTTCGCCTGGACCCAGGTGCCGGTCTTCAGCGCGGTGATTATTGCCAACCTGTCGGTGGCGCGCTGGGTAAAAGACCCGACGCGTCCGCGCTTTATCTGGCGCGCGGTCCCTATACAGATGATCGGGCTGGCGATCCTGATCCTCGGCAACCTGCTGTGGCCGCACGTCTGGCTGTGGTCGGTGATCGGCACCTGCTTCTACGCCTTCGGCATCGGGCTGATCTTCCCGACCCTGTTCCGCTTTACCCTGTTTTCAAACGATCTGCCAAAGGGCACCGTTTCCGCTTCGCTGAATATCGTGATCCTCAGCGTCAGCGCGCTCTCTATCGAAGCGGCGCGCTGGCTGTGGTTTAACGGCGGCAGGCTGCCTTTTCATCTGCTGGGGGTGGCGGCGGGGATCGCGGCCGCGTGCTGTCTGGCGGGTTTATTAAGCCAGATACGCCAGCAGCCGGAAGCCGAGCTGGCGCAGGAGTAGCGCACATTGGCTACTCCACGGTCCAGGCTTCACTAAAGCTCTCGTCGGCGAACAGCTCCGTCAGGCCGCTGATCTGTTTCAGGCGCAGCACCTCGTCCGCATCCATACCGAGCTCTTCGCCGATGCGCCGATCGTCCCAGCCCTGGCGATGTAAATCGCGGACGATGTCGGACATTGCCGCGATCTGATGTTTGCCCCTGGCGCGATTATAGCGAATGGTGGCGGCGATGCGCTCTTTCTGCCCTTCGCGTTCGGCATTGATGAGCGTCACCGGAAGATAACCATGCAGGCGCCGGTTCAGCTCCGGGCGACTCTTACCAATCAGATGGCGATGAAAACCGTCCACGACCAGGTGCCGTCGCTGCTGGCGAGCCACCACTACCGGTTGGGTAAAACCATCCAGTTCGATAGAGCGTTCCAGCAGCTTTTTTTCCACCGTCGCCATCACGTTGGGGTTGTAGTCATTCGCCTCAACCGTTTTGGCCTCGACCCACAGCACGCAGTCCACCGGCTCGCGGCAGAAGGGACTGTGCTGGTGGATCAGGCTCTTCAGCTCGTTAATCGCTTTGATTTTCAGGTCAACATCATCAAACGACTCGAGATATTCAATCACTGTCTTAGCCACATCCGGCGACATCAAAGCGTCCTCCACTCTTTACGTTTGTTACTCACCAGCCGACAGTAGCGCTCATAGTGCTTTGGCTGCGTCGGGCTGAACGACAGCATCCGGCACCAGAAATCGTTTTTCAGCAGCGTCTTGCAGATGCGGCGCCATGAGGGAACATCGCGATAGCCGAGATCTTTTTCCTGCTCGTCGGGAATATCGACAGGGAAACCGCGGGACTGGTACCAGTGCAGATAAATAGCGATTTTATTACGGTAATGCTCGGCGGTTTTTGCCGGCATGCTGTCGAGCAGAAAGAGCGCATACTCGCGCCAGCTAAAATGCACCGGTTTACGGATTTTGGTCTTCAGCGCAAAGTAGTCGCCGCTGGCGTTGGCGTAAATCGCGCCGCTGTGCGCGCCGCATACCCGACGGCACATCCGCTCCCAGGTCTCCGGCTCAAGAATGTGATAGAGCCACAGCCCGCGCCGCTGCTCGGGGCCGAAGGGCTCGCAGACGCGCATATTTTTCAGCGGTACGCCGGCGCGGTGCATCAGGTCATAGAGCGGATTGTAGGGGAGGCGCGACTTATGATTAAAGATCCAGATGTCGCGGGTCCGCCAGTCATAGAGGGGATAGCAGGTATAGCTGAACCCTTCCGGCGAGGCGGTGGTCCAGGGTTTATCTTCCTCAAAGCGCAGTTTGGTCGGCGAGGTGAGCGCCATATAGCGATGCAGCGACTCGTCGGTGCGGATGCCGATCAGCGAAGCGAGACTGCGCCCCGCAGCCAGCCAGTGGGAAAAGGCCGGTATAAACGCTTCAAAGGTCATTTCCGGCTGATAAAAAGGGAAAAAACCGGCATCGGTGATGGCGTCATCCGGCGGTTGCCTCACCCATTCTTCCCCGGCCCGCCAGGCGACCCATTCCGGCTCATGCTGCGATACGCCGCTCACCGTGGTCATCGGCAGCGCCACCCAGTAAAAGCGGCTTACCACGTCCTGATAGCGCTCTTTCATATTTTGTACGTGCTGGATGGTTAATAAATATTGCGCTTCCCAGTCCACGAACAATACCGCAAACTTTTTCCCTTTTTTACGCGCAACGGCTGCCGCCAGATGAAATAATACCGTCGAGTCTTTACCACCCGAAAAAGATAAACAGACCTGCTCGAAAGTATCAAATACCCAATCCAGGCGCATCAGAGCAGCGTCAAAAACATTCATATTCAGTTTTACGCGTTTCATCCTTCACCCCTGATAAATGAATCGCCGTCAGAATGTACTTATAGAAAAATTCCGTAAGCCAGATAACCTGAAATCAGGTTCATAGATTATTCATCCAGATACCGAACATGCTGAAAAAAGGCGAGCGCGACTAAATGTTATTCACACCATAAAAATCATGTTATCTCATTTAAATTCATAAAGTTACGAGAATAACTCCTATTATCTTCGTTTTCTCGGGAGTACTGTGATCTCAGTCACAATTCTCCGCCGAGCGAGGTCATCAATATCCTTTATTGCGGCCAAAAACATCACGCCATATCGCAACTGACTCTCCGCAATCGGATATAATCAGCAGCCCCGATCCACCGTAACAATATTGATTAAGGAACGCCATGAGCGATATCGATCTCAGCCCGCCGCAACGCGATCTGCTGCGCGAGAAGCTGTCTAAATACTGCGAAGAGAATTTTGAGCTGGAACTGGAGCAATTTGACGCGGAATTCTTTGTCGACTTTATTGCGAAAGAGCTGGGTCCAATGTTTTATAACGCCGGGATTGATGCGGCCATCGCCACCCACCTTGCGTGGGGCGATCGGATTCAGGAAGAGATGGATCTGAAAAAAGTCTACTAGCGGAAGATCAATAAATACCCACATTAAACAGGGTTATAATGCGACCTCTTTCATCATCTCCCGTGTACGGGGAAGGAAAACCATGTCGCTTATCACCGATCTACCCGCCATTTTTGACCACTTCTCCGCAGCCCGCCAGCAGGGTTTCCTCACGGTCATGGAGCTTAAAGAGCAAAACATACCGCTGGTTGGCACCTACTGCACCTTTATGCCGCAGGAAATTCCGCTGGCCGCCGGCGCGGTGGTGGTGTCGCTGTGCTCCACCTCCGACGAGACGATTGAAGAGGCGGAAAAGGATCTGCCGCGCAACCTCTGTCCGCTGATAAAAAGCAGCTACGGTTTTGGCAAGACCGACAAATGCCCCTACTTCTACTTTTCCGACCTCGTGGTGGGCGAAACCACCTGCGATGGCAAAAAGAAAATGTACGAATACATGGCCGAATTCAAAGCCGTGCACGTGATGCAGCTGCCGAACAGCGCCAGCGATGATGCCTCGCGAGCGTTGTGGAAAGCGGAAATTTTGCGCCTGCAGAAGGTGGTGGAAGATCGCTTTGGTACGCCGATTACCGAAGCCGCCCTACGCGAGGCGATTATCCTCAAGAACCGCGAACGGCGGGCGCTGGCGAACTTTTATCGCGTCGGGCAGCTCAACCCGCCCGCGCTCAGCGGCAGCGATATCTTAAAAGTGGTTTACGGCGCGACCTTCCGCTTCGATAAAGCGGCGCTGATCGATGAGCTCAACGACATGGCCGATCGGGTACGCCTGCAGTGGCAAGAGGGCAAACGGCTGGAGGCGCGGCCGCGTATTCTGATCACCGGCTGCCCGATCGGCGGCGCGGCGGAAAAAGTGGTGAAAGCCATTGAGGACAACGGCGGCTGGGTGGTCGGTTTTGAAAACTGCACCGGCGCGAAAGCCACCGAGCGCTGCGTGGAGGAGACGGGTGACGTTTACGACGCCCTGACCGAGAAATATCTCGCCATCGGCTGCTCCTGTATTTCGCCGAACGACCAGCGCCTGTCCCTGCTCAGCCAGATGGTGGATGAATATCAGGCGGACGGCGTGGTGGATGTCATTTTGCAGGCCTGCCACACCTACGCAGTGGAATCGCTGGCGATAAAACGCCACGTGCGCCAGCAGCACGACATCCCCTATATCGCCATTGAGACCGACTATTCGACGGCGGATATCGGCCAGCTCAGCACCCGCGTGGCGGCCTTTATCGAGATGCTTTAGGAGCGCGCGTGACCATTACCGTAGGGATTGATTCCGGATCGACCGCCACCAAAGGCATCCTGCTTGAAGACGGCGTGATTCAGCGCCGCTTTCTCTGCCCGACGCCGTTTCGCCCCGCCGACGCCATCGTTGAAGCGTGGGAAACGCTCCGCGCAGGCCTGAGCGAGCGCCCCTTTTTAACCTTAACCGGCTACGGTCGCCAGCTGGTGGATTTCGCCGATAAGCAGGTCACTGAGATCTCGTGCCACGGGCTCGGCGCGCGCCTGCTGGCCCCGCAGACCCGGACGGTCATCGACATCGGCGGCCAGGACAGTAAGGTTATCCAGCTGGACGAAGCGGGTAATCTCACCGATTTCCTGATGAACGATAAATGCGCGGCGGGTACCGGGCGCTTCCTGGAGGTGATTTCGCGTACGCTGGGGGCCAGCGTCGAGCAGCTCGACAGCATCACCGACGGTATTGAACCCCATGCGATTACCAGCATGTGCACGGTATTCGCCGAATCCGAGGTCATCAGCCTGCGTTCGGCCGGGGTGCCGCCGGAGGCGATCCTCGCCGGGGTGATCAACGCCATGGCCCGACGCAGCGCCAATTTTATTGGCCGTCTGTCGGCGCAGGGGCCGCTGCTGTTTACCGGCGGCGTCAGCCACTGCGCGGCCTTCGCGCGGAGGCTGGAGTGGCACGTGGGTATGGCGGTGCAGACGCATCCCGACGCGCAGTTTGCCGGGGCGATCGGCGCGGCGCTGATCGGCTTACGTCAGAGGAGCCGCCGGTGACGGAATATCTGTTTTTATTTCACTCAACGGTGGGGGTAGTGCGGATGCGCAAAGCCCTGCAGGCGGCGGGAGCGTCCTTCCGGGTGAAGGACATTCCGCGCCAGCTGCGCGGCGGCTGCGGGCTTTGCATTTATCTGAGCTGTGAGCCGGGCGAAGAACAGAAGTGGATTCTCCCCGGCCAAACGGAAGCTCTGTTTCGCGTCGCCGGGGATGATTATCAGCTGCTGGCTCAGTTTCCGCCGCAGGCGTAACCAGGGCGCGAATCATCGCCCGGCGGCGTACAGCGAGCACAATATCCGGGTTTGTTCCCTCAGCCCAGCAGCTGGCGAACGCAGGATTTAAACACCCGCACGCCATCCGCCAGCGCGGCGCGGTCGAAGCGCATCTCCGGATGATGCAGCCCCGGCAGCAGGTCGCAGCCCAGCCCCCAGAACCCGCCCTTCACCTGTGGACGCAGGCGCAGGTAGTGGAAAAAGTCCTCGCTGCCCGGCGTACTCTTCGCCGCCGTTAAGCCGGTTTCGCCAAACGTTTCCCGGATCGCCTGGCTGACGATAGCCGTAGCCTGTTCGTCGATAATCGCGGCGGGCATCTCCTTGACGATCTGGATATCGACGGTGGCGCCGTAAGCCGCCGCGCTGCTCTCTATCGCCCGCACCACCCGCTCTTTCAGCGTTGCCATGCCGTCATTTTCCGCGCTGCGCAGATCCCAGCACACGTGCGCTTTTGCCGGCACCGAGTTGGTTACCCCTGCATCGCACAGAAAGCGCGTCGCTTTAGCGCTCCAGGTCAGCGAAGGCGCCAGATGAATCCCGTTTACCGCCTGCACCGCGTGCGACGCGGCATCCAGCGCGTTAACGCCCAGGTGAGGCCGGGCGGCATGCGCGGCTTTGCCGTGGAAATCGACCATCACCGTCGCCGAGGCGGAGTAGTACATCGCCGGCACCGCCTTGCCCTTCGGACACTCCTCCAGCGGCCTGAGGTGGAAGCCGAACAGCATCTCCACGTCGTCCAGCGCGCCCGCGTCCGTCAGCGCGATCGCCCCGGTGCCCAGCTCTTCGGCGGGCTGAAAGAGTATTTTCAGCTTCCCGCGCTTCACCAGCCCTTCGGCGAGGATCTCTTCCGCGGCGGTCAACACCACCGAAGAGTGCCCGTCATGACCACAGGTATGGCGAGCCTCTAAGCGGCCATCGATGATATGGCCCAGCGCATCCATATCCGCCCGCAGCGCCACGACCGGCCCCGGCTTACCGCTATCCAGCAGTGCAACAATGCCGGTGGTGCCGCCGACGTTGCGCTGAACCTGAAACCCCGCGGCTTCTAATGCATCGCCGATGTATGCCGACGTTTTGTGCTCCTCAAAGCCCAGTTCAGGGATTTGATGCAGATAATTGAAATGCTCTAAAGTTCGCGACACGTCTTACTCCTTGCCTTCTATTATGCAATCACGCGCATGACCAGCATGGCGATGACGGCATTGATAATGCTCACCGCCATCAGCAGCGGCCAATATTTTTTCGGGACATCCGCCACGCCGAGCAGGCGCCCCATGTACTGAAGCTGCGAACCCATGAGGAAAATCGCCGGGATGAGAATCGTGATATCCGCCACGTTGAGGGTGCCTTTGCTCAACAGGCTCACCGCCACGCCGGTTCCCGCAGAGGCGGAAAGCCAGGAGGTCAGCAATACGGTAATAGCTTCACCCGGCAGGCCAAACAGGCCCATCAGCGGCGCGCAGACGTGGCCGATGATCTGCATCACGCCGAGCAAATTCAGCATTTCAGCGATCACGTAGGCCATTAATACATTCGGCATCAGATTGTTGATGGCGATATTAAATCCTTTGCGCGCGCCGATAACGAAAATATCGAACGGGTTACTGCCGACTTTTGCCGAATTATTCATTTTCAAAATCCCTTTTATAAGCGGTATTCAGAACCAGACGCGTGATTGCCGCGCCGACAAACTTCAGCACAAACATTAAAAGCAGCGGAATAATGATAGGAATGGTTAACGAAGCGAAAAGCGCTGAGCCAATCGAGAAGTAGTTATTAATCAGACCGGCGCCGGAATATTGCCAGGCGCCCATAATAACCAGATCCTTACGATTTATTTTGTCGCTGTCATACAGCTCTTTGGTCAGCGCCGCCCCGGCATCGGTACTCTGTAAGTCGGTAATCAGCGCCAGGCCGGTATAACCCGGGATCCCGAGCAGCGGGCGAAGCAGCGGGGTCAGCAGCTTATGCGCCGCGCGGATCGCGCCGTAGTGGGTAAATATCTCCAGCAGCCCCAGCGCCAGCATCACCGTCGGCACCAGCGACAGGGCAAACAGGAAGCCGGCCTTGGCGCTGATGCCGCCGCTGCCGATAAAGGTGTTGGTTTCCGGCGTTTTCATGGTGCCGAACGCGCCGCCGAGGGTGGTAAAGTCAAACGCCCCCAGCCAGGCCATGCCCTCAACCTTAAACAGCAACCCGGAGAAAACTAACAATACGACGATCAGTGAAATCCAGGCTCCGGGCCCGACTTTCCACTCATTTGTCGTTTCGTCGGAGGAACATTCCAACGTTTTATTTTCACTCATACCCTGTCCTCTCACATAATGAAATGTTAGTGCGGTTGTTTGCAATTTGAAATTATGTCAATTTATTGTTATTCGAATTTATTATTTTCACTGATAAGCTTTTCCATATTCCCTTAATCAGCATCATCACCATTTCTTATTCTTCAACTCCCCGAGCCTTGCCGCCTTAATAGCGCGCCGGGAATAAGCGATGAGAATTTTCCTCCCTGTCAGTTTTTGTCCGAATTACGATTATCTATAACTTGCCGGGATGATAAATACCTGTGAAAGGGTGTTATTGTTGACTACAGGTCAACAAAGGAGCGAGAAACGATGTTGCATGAGAGGCCGATGAGCTATCTGTATGAAGTCGGGATTCAGGGAGGCATTCGCCGGGCCGCCGATATGCTGGGCATCAACCCGTCAGTCATCAGCCGCCAGATAGCGCAGCTGGAACGGGCGCTGGAGCTGCCGCTGCTGGAACGCCAGGGACGAAACGTGGTGCTGACCGAAGCCGGACGTCTGCTGGCGGAGGACTACTACGAAAGCCGTCAGCGCCGGGAAAAGCTGGAAAGTCACCTGAAGGATTTACGCCATATGCGCGGCGGGACTATCTCGGTGAGGATTGGCGGCGGGCTGGTCACCACCTTTATTGAATCGGTGATGAGCACCTTTTCTCAGTCCTGGCCTAACGTGTTCGTGGATATTATTGTCGGCAGCATGCAGGAGATGCTCAACGATATCGCCAGCGGCGAAGCGGATATGGCGGTCGCCTTCGGCCCCATCGGCAACCCGGAGCTTAAACGCCACAGCTTTCAGTGGGGCCCTATCTGCGCCGTGGTCTCGCCACAGCATCCCATCGCTGCCCTGCCCGCCGTCACCATCGATGAGCTTACGCAATATCGCCTGATCGCGCTCACCGACAGCTTTGGCCTGCAGCGCCATATGAACGCCATGTTTAAAACCGCCGGACGGCAGTTTCATCCGGCCTATCGCTGCAACCTCTTTTCCACCGCCATGAGCCTGAGCCAGGCGGGATTGGGGATCTCTTTTATGACCGCATACGCCGCCCGGGAAGCAATAGCCCACGGTATTCTGACCGCGGTCCCCATCGATCATCCCATCGCCAGCAGCGCCCAGTGCCACCTGCTACGCAACTCCGACCGCCGCTTTTCCCCGGCGGCGCATCATATGTGGCGGCTGCTGCACAACGCTTTTCGGGACGCGCAGCGGGCGCTGGCGGCCTGAGCTTATTCGGTCACTACGAATCGGGTTGGCGCAAAGCAGTTCAGCAGCCGATGCATAAGGAAGACCATGGTCAGCGTGACGATCAGCGCCACGGTGACGGAAGTGATGCGGTACAGATCGCTGAACACCAGGTCCTGGTCCGGATGCAGGTTCTGGCCGAACATGATGCCGATGGTGGTAATGCTGGCGAAGCCAACGCCGGCCCCCACCTTCTCCATCACGTGCAGGCGGGCGCTAAACGCCAGGCCGAGACCAATCAGCGGCATCATCAGCACCATATGATTGCTGAAGTCGTAGATAATCAGCTGCACCACCAGGATATAAAGGCAGGCCAGCACCACCCCCACCACGCGCCAGATCGAGCTAATCACCGCGCCGCGATAGTGCATCGGGAACAGAATTAAAATTCCCGCCATCAGCGCCGACAGCGAGTCGCTCAGATCGCAGACCTGAAAGATCACAAAGATCATTGTCGCCACGCTGCCGGAGAGCAGCGATTCGTGGCGAATACGGGCAGCATCTTTTTCAATGCGCGGCGGCGGCTTGCGCGGTTCAACGTCCGGGATGAAGTAGTTCAGCAGCGCGCTGAGCGCCACCGCCATCACGCAGGCCTCCATATTGGAGAACATCAGGGTGTGCCAGTTGCTGGTGGGATAGCTCATAAAGTTGAGCATCGTGCTTTGACACACCACGCCCATCGACCCCAGCAGAAACAGCGGCCCCTGGCTCATAAAGCGAAAGCGCATCACGTACAGGCCAAACACCACCAGGGTCATAATCACCGGCCACTGCGACAGATAGCCGACGATTAACACCATTTCGACGCAGTTCACCGCTGCGCTGAACACAAACTGCCGCGCCACGTGACGGTTAAATACCGGCACCAGCGACAGCAGCATCAGCGGATAAACCACGAAAAAGACGCCGTACTGTACGTCGTAGAAGGTCGAAATGCTCAGTGCGATAGTGCCGGCCACGGCGATGCGCAGCGTCTGGCGAAAATCGTTCGCCGTGTAGACGATGTTGCCGTGCGGGGTGAAGACCCGCGCCAGGGTATTAATAGACATAGTGCAGGAAGCTCACCAGATGGATCTGCGCGCCGGCGAAGGTACGGGCGAACGGGCCATCGCTGTTATAGAGCTGTACCGTCGCGCGGGCGCCGGTGGGCAGCGGCTTATCCAGCGGCTCGTCCAGGGCGACGTGAATACGCATGCGCTGCGCGTCGCGCACCCAGCGGGTGGACTGCTCCGGCTGCGACAGCTGGCCATTGACCTCTTCCTGTCCGGCCAGAATACCGGCATCGCTGCTGGTGACGTGCGCCGGGAAGACTTTCCCCGGCAGCGCATCAAACACCACCGCGGCATCGGTATTGACGCCGGTGTGGCGCAGGCTCTTCTCGCGGAAATCAGCGACGATATCGGTCTGATTGCTCACCAGCGCCAGCAGCGGCGTGGCGGCGGTGGCGTACAGACCGGGGTTAAGCTGCAGGTTGCTCACCATCCCGTCGGTCTCCGCGCGGACCTTCGTCCAGCCGAGGTTAAGCTGCGCCTCTTCCAGCGCATTGCGGTACTTCTGCAGCGTGACGTTGCGCCCATCGTCGCGCTCGCCGCGCTGGATCAGCAGATTCTGGATACTGGCGTTGAGCGCGCTGACCGACTGCTCGCTGGTCTGCCAGGTGGTGCGCACTTTATCCAGATCCGACTGGGAAACGTTCTGCATGGTGCTCAGGCGCTGGTAGCGCTCGAAGGTCACCTTATCGTTGCGCGCGGTGTACTGGGCGGTGCGCAGGTTGGCGCGGGCAGAGGCGATCTGCGCGTCCAGCTGCTGGTTGCCGAGTTTCGCCTGTTCAAGGGCGATCTGCGCCGCTTCCACTTTATTGATAAACGGCGTCGGGTCCAGTTCATAGAGCAGGTCGCCCTTCTTCACCTGGCTGTTGTTGTGCACATAGACATGGGAGACATAGCCGGAGACGCGCGACGAGACCGGCGTGACCACGCGCATCACGGTGGAGTCCGGCGTGAGCGGGATCCAGATATCGGCAACGATAAACCAGGCGAATATGGCCAGGAAGGCGGCAATACTCACCCTTACCCAGCGGGCAAATTTCTGTTCAGGGGTCATCATAGTGTTTTAGATCTTGTTATCTTCTTCGCGGATAGTCCGCAGATTGCAGGCGATTTGATTTAACGTAGCGCTAAAGGCGGCGAGCTGCGCTTCAGGGATAGTTTCGGTGACGCGCTGTTGATAGGTCTCAATCACGCGGTTCAGCTTCTCCAGAATAGCGCGGCCTTCCGCCGTCAGCGTCAGCAGGCGTATGCGTTTGTCATAAGGCGATGTAGAACGCAGCAGATAGCCCTGCTTTTCCAGCTGCGTGAGGGTGCGCATCAGCGGCGGCAGTTCAATGCCCTGCACCTCCGCCAGCTCGCTGACCGAGACGTTATCCCCCAGCTGATGCAGCTGCATTAGCACCGTCCAGCTTGACTGGGTCAGGCCGGTGTCGGTAATGGCAGAATCAATAATCGCGCGCCACTGGCGCACCACCATCGCCATGCGCATCCCCATCGGGCGGCGGGCAAACAGGTCGTCTTCGGTCATCTTTTTTTCCTCACTTAACGGTGAGGAAAATAATACTTATCACGGTAAGTATCAAGAAACGAAGAGTGGATAAGCATGAATTGATAAATTCTGTGAATGTATTATCCCCGGTCGCGCTCACGCTTACCGGGGCTACAGCTCTGCGCGGTATGGTCGCCCGGACCAGGTGCGTCAAGCGCCGCCTCCGGGAAAATCCCCGGTCGCGCCCACGCTTACCGGGGCTACAGCTCTGCGCGGTCTGGTCGCCCGGACCAGGCGCGTCAAGCGCCGCCTCCGGGAAAATCCCCGGTCGCGCTCACGCTTACCGGGGCTACGGCTCTGCGCGGTCTGGTCGCCCGGACAGGCGCGTCAAGCGCCGCCTCCGGGGAAATGCCGGGTAACAAATCGCACTTTTTAATTGATCTGATCCCGACGCAGCCCGACATCTTTTAGCTGTTCGTCGCTCATACGCTGCAATGTTCTGCGCGTTTGTTCGCGAAGCCACCATTTTTTGATCACCCGCGCCAGAAATACGAAGCCGATAAACGGCTGTCTTGCCCGATTCTCGTGAAATTCCATCCTCTACCTCCTCACCTTGCCAGAGGCTTTATCTTCACGGATCCGGGGCTAAACAATACAGATTCACAAAATACTTTTCTTTAACATACAGATTCGCTAAAACGTACAGCAGACCTCATTTTTACCGCCAATCTGTACTGGTTTATTGATCTGTATGGCGACGATCAAGGATACAGCATGACCCGCTATCAACATCTGGCCAGCCTGCTGGCAGAACGCATCGAACAGGGGCTGTATCGCCCCGGCGAAAAGCTGCCGTCGGTGCGCAGCCTGAGCCAGGAACACGGCGTTAGCATCAGCACCGTTCAGCAGGCCTACCAGATGCTGGAACAGCAGCAGCTGATCGTGCCGCAGCCGCGATCCGGCTATTTCGTGGCTCCGCGTAAAGCCCAGCCGCCGGTACCGCCGATGTCGCGTCCGGTCCAGCGCCCCGTCGAGATCACCCAGTGGGATCAGGTGCTGACCATGCTCGACGCCCGCCACGATAAATCGATTATCCCCTTCGGCGGTGGCTCGCCGGACGTCACTCAGCCGAGCCTGAAGCCTATCTGGCGCGAGCTGAGCCGGGCAATTCAGCACAACCTGAGCGAAGTGCTGAACTACGACGAGCTGGCCGGGCGTCGCGAACTGCGCGAACAGATCGCCCGCCTGATGCTCGACGGCGGATCGGTGGTCACCGCCAACGACCTGGTGCTCACCAGCGGCTGCCACAGCGCGCTGTCGCTGGCGCTGCTGTCGGTGTGCCAGCCCGGTGATATCGTTGCCGTCGAATCCCCTTGCTACTACGGCACCATGCAGATGCTGCGCGGATTAGGGCTAAAAACCATCGAGATCCCCACCGATCCGGAAACCGGGATCAGCATCGAGGCGTTAGAGCTGGCGCTCGATCAATGGCCGATCAAAGGGGTGATCCTGGTCCCCAACTGCAATAATCCGCTGGGATTTATCATGCCGGATGCCCGCAAGCGAGCGGCGCTGTGCCTCGCCCAGCGCCACGATATCGTTATCTTTGAGGATGATATCTACGGCGAGCTGGCAACCGAATACCCGCGCCCGCGCACGATCCATTCCTGGGACATCGACGGCCGGGTGATGCTCTGCAGTTCGTTTACCAAAACCATCGCTCCCGGCCTGCGCATCGGCTGGATTGCCCCCGGCCGTTATTACGATCGTCTGCTGCAGATGAAGTATGCCGCCAGCGGTACCAACGTCCCCTCCACCCAACTGGCGGCCTGTAACTTTATTCGCGAAGGCCACTATCACCGCCACGTGCGGCGGATGCGGCAGATCTACCAGCGTAATATGGAGATTTACACCTGCTGGCTGCGGGAGTTTTTCCCCTGCGGGATCTGCGTTACCCGCCCGAAAGGCGGCTTTATGCTGTGGGTCGAGCTGCCGGAGCAGGTGGACATGGTCTGCGTCGCGAAGCAGCTGTGCCGGCTAAAGATCCAGGTCGCGCCGGGATCGCTGTTTTCAGCATCCGGGAAATACCGCAACTGCTTAAGGATCAACTGCGCCCTGCCGCCGACAGATAAACATAAAGAGGTGATGGTGCAGCTGGGAATGGCGGTGAAGGTGGCGATGGAGTGGGCGCCGGAGTGAGCTGCGCTGGCCGGTGCTACCGGTTCCCCGCCGTCTGCGGGCCGGTAGCCCGGACAGGTGCGCAAGCACCGCCTCCGGGTTCCCCTCTGTGAGAGCCCAAATACTCTGGCATTATCATCAATACCCCACGGTATATTGCGCTAAATTACCAGCACGTAAATTTTTGCAGAGTAATCTGCTATATAAACGATTAATAGCAGTAAATAATGAAATAATGACAACCAGTAATAAAACATTGAATAGTCAAACGACTTAATAACCAGCATATAAAAACATCAAATTAAAATATACAACCGCATGATTCACCAGCAAATATATATCATTTATTTTTGAAAAAACTGACCTGATTGCCTTCCTGTGATAATCCCGATAAATTCACTCATTCCCTATACGGGAAACTCTAAATATAAAAAACACAACAATATAACCGGGATGAATGTCATGAAAATAACCAAAGATCGGGTGGTTTACGCCATGTCGCGGGATAACGCTCCTGTCGCTACCGTCAGCAGCGGAAGTGAAGTGCTGTTCGAAACCTGCGACTGCTTCTCCGACCAAATCACCTCCGCCGATGCCGTGTTCAACGAACTGGACTGGCAGCGTATTAACCCGGCGACCGGGCCGGTCTACGTCGAGGGCGCCGAGCCGGGCGATGCGCTCAAGGTCACCATCAAGCGCATCACCCTGAGCAGCCAGCAGGCGGTGATGGTCACCGCGCCGCAGCTGGGGGTGATTGGCGACGAGCTCGATGCCCCGAAGGTCACTATCGTGCCCATTGAAAACGACCATGCCGTACTGCCCGGCAACGTGCGCGTGCCGCTCAACCCGATGGTCGGCGTGATCGGCGTCGCGCCTGCCGGGGAAGCCATCTCCTGCGGCACGCCGGATAGCCACGGCGGCAATATGGACTGCAAAATGATCACCGCCGGCAGCACCCTGTGGCTGCCGGTCAACGTCCCCGGCGCGCTGTTCGGGCTGGGCGATTTACACGCCGCGATGGGCGATGGTGAAGTCTCGGTCTGCGGTCTGGAAATCCCTGGCGAAGTGCTGGTCGAACTGACGGTGGTTAAAAACCGCCGCCTGCCGCTGCCGATGCTCGAAAACAGCGAGACCCTGTTTACCCTCGCCTCGGCGCTGACCCTCGATGATGCCGCCGCCCTGGCCACCCGCAATATGGCGCACTTTATCGCCGACAATACCTCCCTGACGCTGGCTGAAGCGATCAGTATTCTGAGCATCGCCGGCGACCTGCAAATCTGTCAGGTGGTCGACCCGCTGAAAACCTGCCGCTACGCGTTACCCAAATCGGTGGCGAAGCAGCTCTCCCTGAGCATCGAAGGGGAGCAGGCATGAGCGTCGAACAGTTTGGCTATAAGCAGGAGCTGCACCGGGCGCTGACGTTCCGCGACCTGCTGGTCTACGGCATGATTTTTATGGTACCCATCGCGCCGTTTGGCGTCTTTGGCTACGTCTGGGACGGCGCGCAGGGTATGGTGGCGCTGGCCTATCTCATCGGCATGGTGGCGATGTTCTTTACCGCCATGAGCTACTGGTCGATGTCGCGCGCGTTCCCGGTTTCCGGTTCGGTATACGCCTATGCCCAGCGCGGTATTCATCCCATTGTCGGCTTTTTTGCCGGCTGGCTGATCCTGCTGGACTATATTCTGGTGCCGTCGCTGCTCTATATCGTCAGCGCGGCGGCGCTGGCGCCCATGCTGCCGGGCGTGCCGGGCTGGCTGTGGATTGTCGGCTTTATCGCGATTAACAGCCTGATTAACCTGCGCGGCATTACCTTTACCGCACGCGCCAATAATACGATTCTGATCGCGGAGATCGTGGTGCTGTCAGTGTTCGTCGTGCTGGGGCTGATTGCGCTCTACTCCGGCGCCGGGGCGGGCCATCTGACCCTCGACCCGCTCTACAACGCCGATAAGTTCAGCCTGCCGCTGGTGATGGGCGCGGTCTCCATCGCCGTGCTCTCGTTCCTCGGCTTCGACGGGATCTCCACGCTGTCCGAGGAAACGAAAGGCGGCGTGGATACCGTGGGTAAGGCATCGCTGGGCGCGCTGATGCTGGTCGGTTCGCTGTTTATCCTGCAAACGTGGATTGCCGCCGACCTGGCGCAGGGCATGACGTTCAGCAGCCTCGATACCGCCTTCTACGATACCGCGAATCTGGCGGGCGGCGGCTGGCTGAAGTACGTCACCATGTGGTCGACGGTGATCTCCTGGGGGATTGCTAACGCCCTGGTGGCGCAGGCCGCCGTGTCGCGTATTCTGTTTGCGATGGCGCGCGACAAGCAGCTGCCGCAGCTGCTGGCGAAAGTGCACCCGCGGCTGAAAACGCCTTACGTCAGCACCCTGTTTGTGGCGCTGATTTCGCTGGCTTCCGGCCTCTGGTTCTACGGCGATATCGATAACCTCAGCCGTCTGGTGAACTTCGGGGCGCTGATGGGCTTCCTGGTGCTGCACATTGCCGTGATAAACCATTACATCATTCGCCAGAAATCGCGCAATCTGGTGGTACACCTGCTGTTCCCGGTGGTGGGGCTGTGCATTATCGGCTTTGTGATTTATGAAATGGACGCGCAGGCCAAGGTGCTGGGGCTGAGCTGGCTGGCGGTTGGCGTGGTCTATTACCTGCTGATGCGCCTGGTGCTCAAGCGCAATGTGGAACTGAAGCTGGAAGGCTAACGCGATTTATCTCCCCGGCTCGCGCTGCGCTTAGCCGGGCTACAGGTTCCCAGCCGTCTGCGGGCCGGTAGCCCGGACAAGGCGCGTCAAGCGCCGCCTCCGGGGTAATCATGAGGCAGGCTATTTCTTGTTAAGATCGCGAATCATCGCTTCTCTTAAGATCGCATTCAGTCGCGTTTGATAACCTTTCCCGGGACGTTTAAGCCACTCCATAATATCGGCATCAATACGGACAGAAGCCTGAGTTTTTAGCGGTCGGTAAAATTTACCGCGTACGGCATCTGACCACTGTGCGTCGTCTGTGGCGGGAATATCGCTATAATCGATTTCATCATCCGTTTTGTTGGCCAGCGCTTTAAGCTCATCAGCTCGCTTAGCCGTAAGCGTATCCGGATTGTCACGTTTATGTTTAACCATGTTCATAACGATTTCTCTCTTTGCTGTCCGCCTTCCGGGCGCTGATAATACGAATGACCTCTGTTCCACTTTCAAAACGGACCGAATGCGCAACCATGATAACAATGACCCCATGAACGAGACCGATAGTTTGCCAGCGATATTCACCATTCTCATAACGATCCTGTCGGGAAAGATGCCGGGGATCGTCAAAGACGAGCACCGCTTCTTCAAACCGGATTCCATGTTTTCTTAGATTACTTCTTGCCTTGTTTGCATCCCATTCAAACTCCATTGGCATCATATTCATCCTGATTGTATATACAAAAAAGTATAGACAATTATCCAGGGATAATACTCTCAACGTTGGAAAAAACTTCACATTTTTAAAGCAGGAATTGTAAAAGATGTTCCCGGCTCGCGCTGCGTTTAGCCGGGCTACCCGAGCGCACGGGCCGGTAGCCCGGACAAGGCGCGTCAAGCGCCGCCTCCGGGGAAACAACGCGCAATACAGCCTCCACTTTTCCCCGGCTCGCGCTGCGCTTAGCCGGGCTACGGGTTCCCGGCCGCCTGTTCGTCCTCGCCAAAAAACACCATACCTTTATAGGGCTTCGCCCGGCACGCCGCCAGGCGCTGGGCGAGATTGCCAACGTGCAGCTCCAGCTTGTGGCCGTCCGGGTCGAGGAAATAGTGCGACGCGCCTTCGCTTTTATTGGTTTTCCAAACAGGAACGCCAGCCGCATTCAGACGCCCGACAACAAGCGCGAAATCCTCTTCCGCAATGCTGAACGCGTAGTGGGTGTAGTCGCTCTCCTCCGGCGAAATGACGCGCCGCTGCGGGTCCAGCGACAGGCACAGCCAGAGGTCGCCGCAGGAAAAATATGCGCCGTTATCCCAGCGCGCGCGCAGCGTCATCCCCGGAAGCTGCTGATAAAACGCCACGCTCGGCGCCAGCTGGCTGACCGCCAGGGTCAGATGGTTTAATCCGCTTAACATGGCTTTTCCTCTAATGACGTTACGATTTGCTGGCGCAGCCACCGGTGCGCCGGATCGCGGTGCCAGCGCTCGTGCCACAGCATCAGCATCTCAAACCCGGCGACCGCCAGCGGCGGTTCAACCACCGTCAGGCCGCCAGCGCCACGCACCAGCCGCTCCGGCAGCACCGCCACCAGCTCGCTGTTGCGCAGCGTCTCCAGCATAAACAGGAAATGTGGCACGGAAAGGACAACCCGCCGCGCCAGCCCGAGATTCGCCAGCGCGCTATCGGTCGCGGCGCTGAATCCACCGCCGTCCGGCGAGACAATCACCTGCTCCAGCTGGCAGAACTGCGCCAGGCTTAATGGCGACCGCAGCGCCGGATGCCCGGCCCTGCCCGCCAGCACGTAGCGTTCGCGGAACAACAAACGCTGATGCAGCCCGGGCGGCGCGCCGTCTCGCGTGTGAAAAAACAGATCCACTTCATCGCGATCCGCCTGCTGTACCAGCCGCGCGGGCTGTAGCTCAAACAGCGCCAGGCGGCTGGCCGGAGAGGCGATGCGCAGGGTATTGAGCACCGGCAGCAAAATCGCCGACGCCATATAGTCCGTCGCCGCCACCCGCCAGGTCTGCGCCGCCGTGGCCGGGTCGAAGGGCTGAACCGGCGCTACCGCCAGCTCCAGCGCCAGCAGCGCATCGCGCAGCGGCCCGCGCAGTTCATCGGCGCGGGCGGTGGGCTGCATTCCGCGCGGCCCCGGCAGCAGCAGCGGGTCGGCGAAAATCTCGCGCAGTCGCGCCAGCTGCACGCTGACCGAAGGCTGCGACAGGTTGAGGCGCTGCGCCGCGCGGGTGACGTTATTTTCGCTGAGCAGAACGTTCAGCGTGCGCAGCAAATTGAGATCCAGCCCCTGGAGATTAATCATCGCTATACCTGTTATTGAAGCAATTCATTTCTACTATAGCGTCGCCGACTCTACTCTGCAGCTCTCCATTGCTCAGAGGTGATTTCAATGAAAATACTACTGGTTTACGCCCATCCTGAACCGCATTCGCTTAACGGCGCGCTGAAAGATTTTACCGTCCAGCATCTGCAAAACGCCGGCCACGACGTGCAGGTGTCCGATCTCTACGCCATGCGCTGGAAGGCAGGATTTGATGCCGATGACAGCAGCGCCCCGCCGGTCGGTGAAAGCTGGCGGGCAACGCGGGATTCGCAGTACGCCTTCGCTAACGGCACGCAAAGCGCGGATATCGTGGGCGAACAGGAGAAGCTGCTGTGGGCCGATACGGTGATTTTTCAGTTCCCGCTGTGGTGGTTTTCGCTGCCCGCCATCATGAAGGGCTGGATTGATCGGGTCTACGCTTACGGCTTTGCCTACGGCGTCGGCGAGCACAGCGAAACCCACTGGGGCGATCGCTACGGCGAAGGCACGTTCGCGGGGAAACGGGCGATGCTGGTCGTTACCGCCGGCGGATGGGCGGAACACTACGCGCCGCGCGGAATTAACGGGTCTATCGACGACATCCTGTTCCCCATTCAGCACGGAATGCTGTTCTATCCCGGCTTTGAGGTGCTACCGCCGGTGGTGTTCTACCGCACCGACAAACTCGATGCACAGCGCTTCGCCACGCTGCGCGAGGCGCTGGCCCGGCGGCTGGATACCCTATCCGAAACGCCGCCCATTCCCTTCCGTCGGCAGAATCACGGCGACTATCTGATCCCCTCTCTGAACCTGCGTCCGGAGCTGGCGCCGGGCGAAAACGGCCTCGCTATCCACGTGAAGCCTGTGTGAATCTCGGTGGGTGATATTCGCGGTGCGGCGAATATCACCACAATTCATAAGGTGAACTGTGAGCCTCCACGCAATAACGTCATCCCGCCCCGCTGCGCCCCTTCGCATATTGATAGCGATCAAGAATAATCATACCGTCTGGTCGGTATGATTCGGGCCATGAATATGGAAGCCCAACATCGTAAAAAAGATCCCGTCCGCCTGCATAAGCAACTGCTGGAATCCGCCGCCACCATCGCCGGCCGGGACGGTATCGCCTCGCTGTCGCTGAACGCCGTCGCGCGCGAAGCGGGCGTCAGCAAAGGCGGTTTACTGCACCATTTCCCCAACAAGCAGGCGCTGATTTTCGCCCTCTTTGCCCGCCTGCTGGCGATTATGGAAGAGGCGATTGCAGAGCTTATGGCCGCGGATAACGTCTCTTATGGCCGCTTTACCCGCGCCTATCTGCGCTATCTGTCGGCGCCGGAACTCACGGATACCCAGGAGAGCCGCCAGCTGATGGTGCTGTCGCTGGCCATGCCGGATGAACCGGTGCTGCGAAAATGCTGGCGCGACTGGATGCTGGACCATCTGGCGAAAGGCGATGAACTGGACAATAGCCATACCGGCACGCTGGTGCGCTATGCGGCGGACGGCATCTGGCTATCGGAATTAACCGAGGGGCGCACCATGAGCCCCGGGCACCGGCAGTCGCTGGTCAGCGATCTGACGAAGATGACGCTTCCTGCGTGAAGCATGTTGAGGCCGCGATGCGCTATAACATCCATGGCCGTCTTATTTATGATGCAATGGACGGCACGCTAACGTTACCGGGAAGCGATGAGGCGGACAGCCAGCTGTCCATCACCGCCAACGCGCTGCTGTGGTTCTTCCTGCGCCACACCGAGGTGGTCAGCCGCGATGAGGTGCTTAAAAAAGTCTGGGATGACAACGGGTTAACCTCATCCAACAGCAATCTCAATCAGTACCTGAGCATGCTGCGCAAAACCTTCCGCCACTACGATATCGACAACATTATCGTCACCGTGTCGCGCGGACTGCTGCAGCTCAATCCTGATCTCACCATCGAGAGGCTCGACGCCAGCCCGGAGCCGGAGCAGCCGCCCGCGCCAGAAGCCGAGCCAGACCCGGCCGCGGTCCCGGAAGAACAAAAGACCGTTTCCAGCCGCCACGCGCGCGGTACCTGCTGGTATCTCGCCGGCGGCTGCCTGCTCACCATCGCCCTGCTGCTGGTGGTCTGCAGTTTTCTCGGCGGCAGCACATCGCACCCCATCACCCTGACGCAAATGCGCCACAGCCAGTGCGAGCTGCTGGCCAGCGATGAGATGCTGCGCTCCGTTGCCGGAACCGCCTACGGCAAGAATTTTGATGCCGTGCGCCAGCGCCTGAAGCTGGAATGCAAGCCCGGCGAACGCTTCGTCTTCTTCTATGGCGACCGGCTGGAAACCAACGGCCTGGGCCGGGTATTCCTCGCCCACTGCGCGATGCATGAAGATAACCCGTTCAGCTACTGCGATAACTATTTTTACTATTCATGGAAACCGCAATGAGACTCGCCCCGCGCCCCTTTTTCGCCCTCTCCAGCCTGGTATTTATTGCCGCCGCCGGGTTCTGCGCCTGGAAGCTGCTGCCGGTCGAAAACGGCGGGGTGATGAGCTGCTCGACCAAAGCGATTATGCGCTTTGAGAACATGGAGAAAGAGAACGTCAACGGCAATATCCATTTCAACTTTGCCGCCAACGGCAAAGGGTCGATGGTCGTCGAGGGCTACACCGATTCCGCCGCCGGCTGGCTTTATCTCCAGCGCTACGTCAAATTTAGCTACACCAGCAAACGCATCTCCACCACCGAGCGCCACTATCGCATCAGCAAGTGGGAATCCAGCGCCTCGTCCATCGATGAGTCGCCTGACGTGATCTTCGACTATTTTATGCGTGAAATGTCCGACAGCCACGATGGCCTGTTTCTCAACGCGCAGAAGCTCAATGAGAAAGCCATTCTTCTCAGCTCTATCAACTCCCCGCTCTACGTCTGCACGCTGAAGTCCGGCAGCAAGCTTGACTAAGCTCACACCCGCTTTTCCTTCCTCACTTTCCCGTTAGTAAAACCGCACGTTTTGCATTTAGCCTGCCGAAGAAAACGCGATCCCCCCCACACTTCATACATCGTCAAATTACCCCCGATCTGCAATAAATTAGCAACTTATTAACATCAATCCGCCTCCGGTTAAATGGTGAAAAAAGCGCCACAATCGTCACTCAATTCGCCCCGCCATCGCAGCACAAATGCATAAATCAGCGCCTTAACCAACCTAAATCACAGAGCAAAAGACTAAAAATACCACGCTAGCAGATTTAAATTTCCCTTCACTCGCCATTCCCTATAGTGAATTCCGAACGCCGCATCCGCGTCCTGACGCCGTTACGCGGTCGGTTTTCCGAATCACAAAACTGTTCTGGAGGAGAAACCATGGGTGATGCATTAGGGCTTATCGAAACCAAAGGTCTGGTGGCCTGCATTGAAGCCGCGGATGCGATGTGTAAAGCCGCCAACGTCGAGCTGATTAGCTATGAAAACATCGGCTCGGGGCTGGTGACCGTGATGGTGAAGGGCGACGTCGGCGCAGTGAAAGCGGCGGTGGATTCCGGCGTCGAATCCGCGCAGCGCATCGGTGAAGTGGTGACCTCGCTGGTTATCGCTCGTCCGCATAACGACATCAACAAAATCGTCATTAAACACAAGGCCTGATGGCCAGGAGAACGCAAATGGGTGATGCATTAGGTCTGATTGAAACCAAAGGGCTGGTGGCCTGTATCGAAGCGGCGGATGCGATGTGTAAAGCCGCCAACGTGGAACTGATTGGCTATGAAAACGTCGGCTCCGGCCTCGTCACCGCGATGGTGAAAGGCGACGTCGGCGCGGTGAAAGCGGCGGTGGATTCCGGCGTCGAATCCGCGCAGCGCATCGGTGAAGTGG
>NZ_JBEAFQ010000052.1:0-80075 GCF_040062275.1 Klebsiella sp. GW_Kp182
GGCCGGTAGCCCGGGTAAGGCGTTTACGCCGCGACCCGGGGAGTGTGCCGGGGTTCATGTATCAGCTCTGCCTGTTCCCGGCTCGCGCTGCGCTTAGCCGGGCTACGTATTCACCGTCGTCTGCGGGCCGGTCGCCCGGACAGGTGCGCCAGCACCGCCTCCGGGATTTCCTGTGCTATGATTCAAAAAGGACAAAAATCACAACAGAATGAATCAGATGAGTAAACTCGACACCTTTATTCAACAGGCCGTCGCCGCGATGCCCATTAGCGGGACCTCGCTTATTGCTTCTTTATACGGCGACGCCTTGCTCCAGCGCGGCGGAGAGGTCTGGCTCGGCAGCGTGGCGGCGCTGCTGGAAGGGCTCGGATTCGGCGAACGATTCGTGCGTACCGCGCTGTTCCGCCTGAATAAAGAAGAGTGGCTCGATGTGGTGCGCATTGGCCGCCGCAGCTTCTACCGCCTCAGCGACAAAGGCCTGCGCCTGACCCGCCGGGCGGAGCATAAAATCTATCGCGCCAGCGCCCCGGAGTGGGACGGTACCTGGCTACTGCTGCTGTCGGAAGGGCTGGAGAAGAGCACTCTGGCGGAAGTCAAAAAACAGCTGCTGTGGCAGGGATTTGGCGCGCTGGCGCCGAGCCTGCTGGCTTCGCCATCGCAGAAGCTGGCGGACGTGCAATCTCTGCTGCACGAAGCGGGCGTAGCGGAAAACGTTATCTGCTTCGAAGCGCATTCCCCGCTGGCGCTCTCCCGGGCGGCGCTGCGCGCTCGCGTTGAAGAGTGCTGGCATCTTACCGACCAGAACGCGATGTATGAAACGTTTATCGCCCTGTTTCGACCGCTGCTGCCGCTGCTTCGCGACTGCGAGCCCGCGGAGCTGACGCCTGAACGCTGCTTTCAAATTCAGCTCCTGCTGATTCACTTCTATCGCCGGGTGGTGCTGAAAGATCCGCTGCTGCCCGAAGAACTGCTCCCCGCGCACTGGGCCGGACAAACCGCGCGCCAGCTGTGCATCAATATTTATCAACGCGTTGCGCCCGGCGCGCTGGCGTTTGTCGGCGAGAAGGGCGAAAGCTCGGTGGGGGAACTTCCCGCGCCGGGGCCGCTCTATTTCCAGCGCTTCGGCGGGCTGTCGGGCGTATAAGGAGGCACCATGCCCATTTATCAGATTGACGGTATGACGCCGGTTGTACCGGACGAAAGCTATGTTCATCCCACCGCCGTGCTGATTGGCGACGTGATCCTCGGCAAAGGGGTCTACGTCGGCCCTAACGCCAGCCTGCGCGGCGATTTTGGCCGTATCGTGGTGAAAGATGGCGCTAACATCCAGGATAACTGCGTGATGCACGGCTTTCCCGGCCAGGACACGGTGGTGGAAGAAGAGGGACATATCGGCCACGGCGCGATTCTGCACGGCTGCACCATCGGCCGCAACGCGCTGGTGGGGATGAGCGCGGTGATTATTGACGGGGCCAGGATTGGGGAAAACAGCATCGTCGGCGCTTCGGCCTTTGTGAAAGCCAACGCTGAAATGCCCGCCAACCATCTGATTGTCGGCAGTCCGGCAAAAGCCATTCGTACATTAAGTGAACAGGAGCTGGCCTGGAAGAAGCAGGGGACGCGGGAGTATCAGGTGCTGGTGGAGCGCTGCAAACAGACGCTGCATCAGGTGGAACCGCTCAAAGAAGCAGAGTCGGACAGAAAGCGGCTGATCTTTGACGAGAATTTGCGGCCGAAATCATCATCCTGAGGGGCAAAATCATGGCAGAGAAATTATCCGCTCAGTGCCACTGCGGCGCGGTGGCGTTTACCGTTGAGCTTAGCGATGGTTTCAACACCGTTCGCCGCTGTAACTGTTCATATTGCCGGATGCGTGGGGCGGTTGCGGTCTCCGCGCCGCTTTCAGGAATAGAGGTGGTGCGCGGACGGGATAAGCTCACGGAGTATCGTTTTAATACCGGTCAAGCCGTGCACTTTTTCTGCTCGGTATGCGGGATCTACACCTTTCATCAGCGGCGTTCAAACCCGCAGCAGTACGGCGTGAATGTGGCCTGCATTGACGGCGTGTCGCCCTTCGATTTTCCCTGCGTGGAGGTCAACGACGGCGTGAATCATCCGAAAGATGGCGGCGGTGGCGTGGTGGGGTATTTGCGCTACGAGAAAAAATGAAACTCTCCTCCCGCCGGGAAGCGGGAGGAGTCAACTCTTACGCGGCTACAACGCTGTCGATAGCGGCTTTCGCATCAGACTGCGCTTTCGCTGCGACTTCCGGGCCGTAGGCGATGCCTTCAGCAAACACGAAGTTCACATCGGTAATGCCGATAAAGCCGAGGAAGGTGGAGAGGTAAGGGGTCACCAGATCGGTCGGGGTATCTTTATGGATACCGCCGCGGCTGGTGACGACAACCGCACGTTTACCTTTCACCAGACCTTCCGGCCCTTTCTCGGTGTAGCGGAAGGTCACGCCAGCGCGCGCCACCAGGTCGAAGTAGTTTTTCAGCTGGGTCGGGATGTTGAAGTTGTACATCGGCGCCGCGATAACAATCACATCGTTCGCCTGCAGTTCAGCGATCAGTTCGTCAGAAAGCGCCAGCGCTTCCTGCTGACGCGGCGTCAGCGGCGCGTCGCTCGGACGCAGAGCGCCAACCAGCTCACCGTCCAGTACCGGAATTGGGTTTGCAGCCAGGTCGCGCACGGTGATAACGTCTTCCGCGTGCTTTTCACGCCATTGTTCAACAAAATAGTCGGACAGCTGACCAGATTGCGAGTACCCTGCCAGAATACTGGATTTCAGAACTAATACTTTGCTCATGGGTGTTTCCTTTTTTAATGTGATTGACGGGCCGATGCCCTGGTGCTTGTTGACACTCTATTCACAATCATGCCACAGAGAAAGCGCAATAAATCGAACTCTGTATTCAGTTTTTTTGAACAAGGCACGAAATGCGCGGATGTGGTACTCTAACGCAATACTTCAAAAGAGATTTTTCCCGGCAGTGCGCTGCCCGATAACGCTATGACAGAACAACAAAAAATAACCTTCTCATCGCTCTTTGAACGGCTTGATGGCCTGATGCTGCGCGATAAGTCGCGCTTCGCCCGTCGCCTGCACGGCGTGAAGAAGGTTAAAAATCCTGATGCCCAACAGGCCATTCTTCAGGAGATGGCGCAAGAAATTGAACAGGCGGCAGGGAGAGTCCTGCTGCGCGAAGCCGCGCGGCCGGCGATCGCTTATCCGGAAAACCTGCCGGTTAGCCAGAAAAAACAGGAGATTCTCGAAGCCGTTCGCGATCACCAGGTGGTAATTGTGGCGGGGGAAACCGGGTCGGGGAAAACCACCCAGCTGCCAAAAATTTGTATGGAGCTGGGGCGCGGCGTTAAAGGCTTAATTGGCCATACGCAGCCGCGTCGCCTGGCCGCGCGTACCGTCGCCAACCGTATCGCCGAAGAGCTGCAAACGGAGCCCGGCGGCTGCATCGGCTATAAAGTCCGCTTTAGCGACCACGTCAGCGATAACACCATGGTTAAGCTGATGACCGACGGTATTCTGCTGGCGGAAATCCAGCAGGACCGGCTGCTGATGCAGTATGACACCATCATTATCGATGAAGCGCACGAACGCAGCCTCAATATCGACTTCCTGCTCGGTTATTTGCGGGAACTGCTGCCCCGTCGCCCGGATCTGAAAATTATTATCACCTCGGCGACCATCGATCCGGAACGCTTCTCGCGCCACTTTAACAACGCCCCGATTATCGAAGTGTCCGGGCGCACTTACCCGGTAGAAGTGCGCTATCGACCCATCGTTGAAGACGCCGACGACACCGAGCGCGATCAGCTGCAGGCGATTTTCGACGCCGTTGATGAGCTCGGGCGCGAAAGCCCCGGCGATATCCTCATTTTTATGAGCGGCGAGCGCGAAATTCGCGATACCGCCGATGCGCTCAATAAGCTGAATCTGCGCCATACCGAAGTGCTGCCGCTGTATGCGCGACTGTCCAACAGCGAACAGAATCGCGTGTTCCAGGCCCACAGCGGGCGGCGGATAGTGCTGGCCACCAACGTCGCGGAAACCTCGCTGACCGTGCCGGGCATCAAGTACGTTATCGATCCAGGCACCGCGCGTATCAGCCGCTACAGCTTCCGGACCAAAGTACAGCGCCTGCCGATTGAGCCGGTTTCCCAGGCGTCGGCTAACCAGCGCAAGGGCCGCTGCGGCCGCGTCTCCGAAGGGATCTGTATTCGTCTTTATTCTGAAGACGACTTCCTGTCGCGTCCGGAGTTTACCGACCCGGAGATTCTGCGCACCAACCTGGCGTCGGTTATTCTGCAAATGACCGCGCTCGGGCTCGGCGATATTGCCGCGTTCCCGTTCGTTGAAGCGCCGGACAAACGCAATATTCAGGACGGCGTGCGCCTGCTGGAAGAGCTGGGAGCGATTACCACTGACGAACAGCAGACCGCCTATAAGCTGACGCCGATGGGCCGCCAGCTGAGCCAGCTACCGGTGGACCCGCGTCTGGCGCGCATGGTGCTGGAAGCGCAAAAACACGGCTGCGTGCGCGAGGCGATGATTATCACCTCGGCGCTCTCTATTCAGGATCCGCGCGAGCGGCCAATGGACAAGCAGCAGGCGTCCGACGAGAAACACCGCCGCTTCCACGACAAAGAGTCCGACTTCCTGGCGTTCGTCAACCTGTGGAACTACCTGGGCGAGCAGCAAAAAGCGCTCTCCTCGAACCAGTTCCGCCGCCAGTGCCGGGTCGATTTTCTCAACTACCTGCGCGTGCGCGAGTGGCAGGATATCTACACCCAGCTGCGTCAGGTGGTCAAAGAGCTCGGCCTGCCGGTCAATAGCGAGCCGGCGGAGTATCGCGAAATTCACACCGCGCTGCTGACCGGTCTGCTGTCGCACATCGGTATGAAAGACGCCGACAAGCAGGAGTTTACCGGCGCGCGCAACGCCCGCTTCTCCATCTTCCCCGGATCGGGGCTGTTTAAAAAGCCGCCGAAATGGACGATGGTCGCCGAACTGGTGGAAACCAGCCGCCTGTGGGGGCGCATCGCCGCGCGCATTGAGCCGGAGTGGGTCGAGCCGGTGGCGCAGCATCTGATCAAACGCTCGTACAGCGAACCCCACTGGGAGCGCGGGCAGGGCGCGGTGATGGCGACGGAGAAAGTGACCGTTTACGGCCTGCCGATTGTCGCTGCCCGCAAGGTCAACTACAGCCAGATTGACCCGGCGCTATGCCGCGAGCTGTTTATTCGTCACGCGCTGGTGGAGGGCGACTGGCAGACTCGCCACGCTTTCTTCCGCGAAAACCTGAAGCTGCGCAACGAAATTGAAGAGCTGGAGCATAAATCGCGCCGTCGCGACATTCTCGTCGATGACGAAACGCTGTTTGAGTTCTACGACCAGCGCATCAGCCATGACGTCATCTCCGCGCGCCACTTTGATAAATGGTGGAAGCAGGCCAGCCGCGAGACGCCGGATCTGCTCAACTTTGAAAAGAGCATGCTGATTAAGGAAGGCGCGGAGCAGGTCAGCAAGCTCGACTATCCGAACTTCTGGCATCAGGGCAACCTCAAGCTGCGTCTGACCTATCAGTTCGAGCCGGGCGCCGACGCCGACGGCGTGACGGTGCATATTCCGCTGCCGCTGCTCAACCAGGTGGAAGAGGCCGGGTTTGAGTGGCAGATCCCGGGGCTGCGCCGGGAGCTGGTTATCGCCCTGATTAAATCGCTGCCGAAGCCGGTGCGCCGCAATTTTGTCCCGGCGCCAAACTACGCGGAAGCATTTCTCGGCCGCGCGACGCCGCTGGAGCTGCCGCTGCTGGATTCACTGGAGCGCGAGCTGCGGCGGATGACCGGCGTGACTATCGACCGCGAGGCCTGGCAATGGGATCAGGTGCCCGATCACCTGAAAATCACTTTTCGGGTGGTGGACGAGAAAAACAAGAAGCTGCAGGAAGGGCGTTCGCTGCAGGATCTGAAAGATGCGCTGAAAGGTAAGGTGCAGGAGACGCTGTCCGCGGTCGCCGATGACGGTATCGAGCAGAGCGGGCTGCATATCTGGAGCTTTGGCCGGCTTCCGGAGAGCTACGAGCAGAAGCGCGGTAACTACAAAGTTAAGGCCTGGCCGGCGCTGGTGGACGAACGCGACAGCGTGGCCATCAAGCTGTTTGATAATCCGCTGGAGCAGCAGCAGGAGATGTGGCGCGGCCTGCGCCGCCTGCTGCTGCTGAATATCCCGTCGCCGATAAAGTATCTGCACGAAAAGCTGCCGAATAAAGCCAAGCTGGGGCTCTATTTCAACCCCTACGGTAAAGTGCTGGATCTGATCGATGACTGCATCGCCTGCGGCGTGGATAAGCTGATTGACGAAGCGGGCGGCCCGGTATGGAGCGAAGAGGGCTTTGCCGCGCTGCATGAAAAGGTGCGCGCCGAGCTGAACGAGACGGTTGTGGACATTGCCAAACAGGTCGAACAGATCCTGACCGCGGTCTTTAACGTCAACAAACGCCTGAAAGGGCGCGTGGATATGACCATGGCGCTGGGGCTGTCGGATATCAAATCGCAGATGAGCGGGCTGGTGTATCGCGGTTTCGTCACCGGTAACGGCTTCCGCCGCCTTGGAGACACGCTGCGCTATCTGCAGGCGATTGAAAAACGGCTGGAGAAAATGGCCATCGATCCGCACCGCGACCGCGCGCAGATGCTTAAAGTGGAGAGCATCCAGCAGGCGTGGCAGCAGTGGCTGAATAAGCTGCCGCCTCAGCGCCGTCAGGATGACGACGTGCAGGAGATCCGCTGGATGATTGAAGAGCTGCGCGTCAGCCTGTTCGCCCAGCAGCTCGGCACGCCGTATCCGATTTCCGACAAGCGGGTACTGCAGGCAATGGAGCAGATTACGGCCTAGGCCGCCGCTTTCCCCGGTGGCGCAGGCTGCCGGGAAGGGCGGATAGCGTCAGGCGTTCACCCACGCGAGGGTGAACCCATCCCAGCCTTTGCTGCCCACGGTTTGCAGGGCCGTGACCGTCAGTCGCGGGTCGCTGCCCATCATGTCGATAAACGCTCTGACGCCCTGCACCCGATCATCCGCGCTATCCGGATTCGTCACTTCGCCATCGCGCACCACGTTATCGCCCACAATCACTGTCCCCGGACGGGAATAGCGTAACGCCCAGCGCAGATAGTGGGGATTATTGGGCTTATCCGCATCGATAAAAATGAGATCGAACGGCAGGCGTTCTCCCAGCGTTTCGAGGCTGGTCAGCGCCGGACCTTCCAGCACCGCAACGCGATCGTCCACGCCCGCCAGGCGCAGGTTCTCGCGGGCGACGGCGGCATGATGCGCGTCGGCCTCCAGGGTAAGTAATTCGCCATCGGCGGGCAATTCTCTGGCCATCCAGATGGTGCTGTAGCCGCCGAGCGTGCCAATCTCGAGGATGCGTCTGGCGCCCGTCATGCGCACCAGCAGGGCCAGAAACTGCCCCTGATTAGCGGCAACGTCGATAGCCGGAAGCCCGGCGCGCTGGTTATTCTCCAGAACCTGGCTGAGTAGCGGATCGGTGGGGATTAACGCTGTCACGAGATAATTATCTACTGCCGACCACTGTTGTTGCATGTCAGATTTCCCGTATTACATCCCTGATGAATCAGACCAGCCGCCTCCCAGCGACCGGTACAAATCAACTTGCGCCAGCAGCAGGTTGTTTTTCACCTGTACCACGCTGAGCTGGGTGGAAAACAGCGTGCGCTGGGCGTCCAGCACGTCCAGATAGGAAGAGTAGCCGTTGCGATAGCGGTTTTGCGCGATGCGCAGCGTCTCCTGGGCCACCTTCTCCTGCGCCTGCAGCTCCGCCAGCTGCTCGCCGTAGCGGCCGATGGCATCGAGACTGTCATTCACCTCTTTAAACGCGCCGCGTACCGTTTTCTCATAGCTAAACAGCGCCTGATTGCGCTGGGCCATCGAAACGTCCACCTGGGCATTCAGCGCCTGGCGGTTGAGCAGCGGCGCCAGAATGCTGCCGCCGAGGCTCCATAAGCGTAGCGGATTATCCAGCAGGTCGGGCAGGGTGCGATCCTGCAGGCTGCCGGTGGCGGTAAGGTTAATGGACGGCAGCAGCTGCGCCTGCGATGACGCCAGGGTGGCGTCGGCGGCCACCAGCTGACGCTGGGCCTGAACGATATCCGGTCGGCGGTTGAGCAGGGTTGACGGCAGCTGGGAAGGTAGCGATAGCGGCGACAGCTGCGCGAACGCGTTGCGCTTAACGGCGTCCGGATTGGCGCCGAGCAGAAGGCTGAGCGCATTTTCCTGCTGGGCGATTTGGTGGCGCAGCGGCGGAATTTGCGCGCGCGTGGAGCGCAGTTCGGAGTCCGCCTGCATCAGCTCCAGGCGTGAGGTATAGCCCGTCTCAAACTGGCGCTTCGCCAGGTTGAAGGCATCTTCGCGCGATTTTAACGTTTGCTGCGTCACCCGCAGCTGTTCATCCAGCGAGAGCAGGGTGATATAGCCGGCCGCTACCGAAGAGGCGACGGTCAGATTCGCCGCTGCGGCAGCCGCCTTTTGCGCCTCCAGGCTGGCTTGCGCCGCGCTGGCGGCGCTGCGGTTTACTCCCCAGAGATCAACATCGTAGCTGGCGGTTAGCGCGCCTTTATACACCGTACTGTGGACCGGCAGGCCGGTAGCGGCCGACTGTGACCGCGCGCGGGTGCCGGTCAATCCGGCGTCAAGGGAGGGAAACAGGCTGCTATCGGCGGCGTAAGCCCGCGCCTGGTACTCGTTGACCCGTTCGCGGGCTATCAGCACGTCGCTGTTGTAGCGCAGCGCCTGGTCAACGTAGAGATTGAGCGTGCTGTCGTGGAAGTTGCGCCACCACACGCCCTCAACCGGGCTGGAGGGGCCGACATCCGCCCGCCAGGCGGCGGGGATCTGCAGCCCGGGCGCGGCCCGTTGAACGTCGGCGGACTGGCAGCCGGCCAGCGCAAGCATAACGGCGAGAGCGAGCGGACGGATCATTGCTGCTCCTCCGCACGGGTATCGATGGTGACCTGCACCGACATGCCCGGCCGCAGGCGCTGGCCGTTTTTCTGCCCCTCATCAACGGCGATGCGTACCGGAATGCGCTGGGCGATTTTGACAAAGTTACCGGTGGCGTTATCTGGCGAAATAGCGCTGAACTCCACGCCGGTCGCCGGGGAGATGCTCTGCACCGTACCGGTGAATTTCTCGCTGTTCAGCGCATCCACGGTAAAGGTCACCGGCTGTCCGACGCGCACCTGGGCCAGCTGGGTCTCTTTCAGGTTAGCGATCAGCCAGTGCTGCGGCGGCACCAGCGAGGTCAAATGCGTCCCGGCGGTCACGTATGCGCCAAGGCGAACGGAGATTTGCCCAAGCTGACCGTCCGTCGGCGCGATAATACGGGTGTTTTGCAGGTCTATCTGCGCCAGCTCCAGCGCGGCTTTCGCATTGGCGACGTCGGCGAGCAGCGAGTCACGATTAACGATGGTTGATTGCAAATCCTGGCGCGACATCTCCAGCGTTGCTTTGGCCTGCTCGATATCCGCGGTGCCCTGCGCCGCGCTGGCGCGGGCGGAATCGCGTTCGCGAATCGATAACGAGCCGTCGGCGGTCAGCTCCTGAACGCGTTTTAAATCCGCCTGGGTTTTCAGATTCTGCGCGCGGGCGTTTTGCAGCGCCGCTTCGTTACGGGTGATGACCGCTTCGGCGCTTTTACGCTGCTGCTGATTGTTCTTCAGCGCCGCCTCTTTCATCGCCAGCTGAGCTTCCGCCTGATGGACGCGCTGCTTATAGATGCGGTCGTCGATTTGAAACAGCACGTCGCCGGCTTTTACCTGATTAAAATCCTGGACCTTAACCTCGGTGATATAACCGTTGACCTGCGGGCTGATAAACGTGGTTTGCCCGCGAACGTAGGCGTTATCAGTAAACTGGCTTTCTCGGGTAAACGGCGGCAGCTGCCAGGCGTAGAGAATAACCAGTACGCCAACGATGCCAATGGCGGCGGCGGTAAAAATAGAGACGATGCGAATATTATTTCGGGTATTGGCCTGCTGTTTGGCCGCATCCTGCTGACTCATAATAACTCCAGAGTGAAAATTTTTATTTGCTTCCCGTCGCGCGCTTCAGCGCGATACGAGCGGTAATACGTAATCTTATTAAGCGCCAGAAAACCCATACCAGCGTGGCGGCTGAAATCGCCGCCGTCAGCAGATAGGTATCATTGTAAGCGAGAATATTGGCCTGCAGGGTGGCGGCGTTTTGCAGCAGCGTGGTGGCCTGAACGTTGAGCAACGTGCTGTCGCCAATCTGGCTTTGATACATCTGGCTGTACTGCTGCAAACGCTCGGTAATCAGCGGATTGAGCGTGGTAAGCTGGTCGGCGAGCTGGCTGGAGTGAAACTTCTCCCGCCAGGTCTGAAAGGTGCCGAGAATAGCGGAACCCAGCAGGCCGCCGATATTCTGGCTCATGCCGAACAGCACCGAGAAGCTCACCAGGTTGCGCTGGTCGGCAATGACGCCGCCAATCCCCGCCAGCATCGCCGGGGCGAGGAAAAAGGCGCTGCCGAAGCCCAGCAGAAACTGGCTGAACATCAGCTGCTCCGGTCGCGTGAGGATCGTCGACTGGCTGTCGAGCAGTGAGGCAACCATAATCAACGCCAGCGCCGTGGCGGTGGGCCAGTAGAGGCGCTGCGGGTTGAGCGTCAGGCAGCTGGCGACGATGCCGCAGACGATCCCGGCAAAAATTGACCATGCCAGGTTGGTCATCTGTTCATTCTGCAAACCGACGTACTGCAGCCAGCCGATAACGCCGGTATTCTGCTCCGCCAGCACGATGCGGATCAGCAGCATAATCAGCCCGAGACGCAGAATACTGCCGCTGGAGAGCCATTTGATATTGAGCAGCGGGTTGCTGCGGTTATGCTCAAAGGCAATCGCGGAGACAATCAGCACCACCGCGCCCGCCAGCGCCCAGCCGATCCACGGCGCTTCAAACCACCAGTCCAGTCGTCCCAGCGACAGCACCGCGGTGACCAGCGCCATCCCCGGCGCCAGCAGGAAGAAGGTGATGAAGTCTTTCTTCTCAAACACCTTTTTACGATCGCTTGGCGGCAGCTTGAGGGCGATCACGCAGGCCAGCGACACCAGCGCCAGCCCCAGCTCAAAGAAGTACAGCCCGCGCCACTCGTCGATTTGCAGCAGCTCGGTTGAGAACAGGCGCGCCAGCGGGATCGCCAGGGATGAACCGGTGATGCCGATGGTCAGCGCTTTGAGCCGATGGCGGGCGGGCCAGGCCTGCACCTGATAATAAATCCCCAGCGAGCTTAGCGCTGCGGCTACCATGCCGTGGGCGGCGCGCACCATCAGCGCTGAACTGAGGTCGTTAACGAACAGGTGGAAAAAGGTCACCAGCACGTAGAGAACGAGAAAACCCTCGGTAAAAGCGCGCAGGCCGAACTGCTGGCGAAACTTCACCAGCAGCAGGTTGATGGAGACGTTGGTCATCACGTAGACCGCCGGGAGCCAGGCAATCTCGGTTGACCAGGCGGCAAAGGTACCCTGCAACAGCTGCAGATTGGCGGTTACCACCGCGTTGCCGAGCGCGCCCGTCAGGCAGACCAGCAGCCCGACGATCCCGTAGGCAATACGTTTTGGCGTACTGTGAATGGGGGTCGACGGCGAGCCGAGGATCGCCGGTTTTTCGTGCGGGGCCCAGTCGTGAGGAACATAGGGATTAGCGTGACGACGCGGCATTATTTTTTCTCAACCTCGCGCAGCAGCTTCTCCAGTACCCGCTGCGTCTGCCGCTGCTCTTCGGGGGTAATGGCGGTAAGGATCTCCTCCCGCAAATCATCGGCCACCGTTTTCACCTGCTGATACACCTCAAGGCCTTTGGCGGTAGCGATCAGCAGTCGTTTACGCTTGTCGCGTTCGGTTTTCACCCGCTCGACCAGACCGAGATCGACCAGCCGGTTGAGCAGCGGTACGAGGGTTGCGCTTTCGACGCCGAGCTCCTGGGCCAGCTCGCTTTGCGATAGCGGCTTTTCGTTGCGCGCGATGGCGGAAACGGCGACCCAGCTGGCCTGGCTCATGCCGAGGTCCTTGAGCCGACGGTTGACCGCCAGGCGCCAGTGGTGGGCGGTCAGATATAAAAGATGGGAAAAGTTAAGCTGTCGGTTATCCATAGGTCAGTCTGCAATATCGTTAGAGCTCTAATGATTTTTGCCTGACCAGAACGAGAATTCAAGCCTGATTGATAAAAACAGGTTAACGGTATGTGCGTTTATTGTGGAAGATGCTTTGGGAGGGGGGAAGAGAGTTCTGATCTCAGCCCGGCATTAACCGGGCTGAGAAGGGGGATTATCCCGGATAAATACCGCGATCTTTACGCGCCATCAGAATTCGCTCACAGGCCACGATATAGGCGGCGGTACGTAAAGAGCACGCTTTTTCCACCGCTTTTTCGTAAACGTGAACGATCGCATCGGTCATGATACGGTCCATTTTGGCGTTGATCTCTTCTTCGCTCCAGAAGAAGCTGGCCATATCCTGCACCCATTCGAAGTAGCTCACGGTGACGCCGCCGGCATTACAAATAACGTCCGGCACCACCACGATGCCGCGCTCGGCCAGCACGTCGTCCGCTTCCGGATAGGTCGGGCCGTTAGCGCCTTCAAGCACCAGTTTGCAGCTGAGGGTTTCCGCGCGCTCGCGCGTAATCTGACCTTCCAGCGCCGCCGGGATCAGAATATCCATCGGCGTCGTCCAGAACGCTTCTTTGTCAATTTCGCGGGCGCCCGGGAAGCCGGCAATTTGCTTGTTCTCCGCCTGCCATGCGGTCAGCGCGGCCATATCAATGCCGCCCTCGTTATACAGCGTGGCGGTGTGGTCCTGAATCACCACAATCCGCGCGCCGACGCCTGCGAACAGGCGGGCCGCTTCGCTGCCCACGTTACCAAAACCCTGCAGCGCGACTTTGGCGCCCTCAATTTCGATACCGCTGCGGCGAGCCACTTCACGACCGGTGACGAATACGCCGCGGCCGGTGGCTTTTTCACGGCCCAGCGAACCGCCGAGGTGAATAGGCTTGCCGGTGACCACGCCGGTGATGGTGGTGCCGTGGTTCATGGAGTAAGTATCCATCATCCAGGCCATCACTTTACCGTTGGTACCAACGTCCGGCGCCGGAATATCTTTTTGCGGCCCGATGATAATGCCGATCTCGCTGGTATAACGACGGGTCAAACGTTCCAGTTCACCCTCTGATAGTGAGAACGGGTCGACGCGGATACCGCCCTTGGCGCCGCCGTAGGGAATATTGACTGCCGCACACTTGATGGTCATCCAGGCTGAAAGCGCCATCACTTCATTCAAATCGACATCCGGATGGTAGCGCACGCCGCCTTTACCCGGTCCACGCGAGAGGTTGTGCTGGACGCGGTAGCCTTCGAAGTGGCGGATAGTGCCATCATCCATTTGTACCGGAATATCAACGATCAGCGCGCGTTTCGGATGGCGCAGGGTTTCGATCCAGTAGGCGAGATCGCCGAGATAGGGCGCAACGCGATCGATTTGACGCAGGTAGGTGGTCCATGGAGATGTACTACTTTCAGAAGCGTAAGATAACTTTTCCATAAGAGTCCTGTTTCGCAGTGATAATTATTTTGTTAACCGTGGAAAGGTACAGCTATAAACTCTGTAACGAGAATGTTATCACCAATTTAATGGGACGGTATTTGGCAAAAATGCAGAATATGCTGTCGTTGCGGCTGGGGTTCGGCTTTTTATGAATAAAAAAACGGAAAACAAGGCCATCAATGGATGAATATGCACCTTTGTGCATTAAAGCCGTAGTTGTGACCCTTTATCTCTATTTATCAGAATCTTGACCCTCTTCAAAAAGTGAATAAAACGCTATGTATATGTGTTGACTTTGTTGCTTAACGGGCGTGGGTGTTCTGTTCGCACTTTATTACCCCAAAGTACGCTGTACCGTCTAAGATGGTGGCCGATAATGTCAGGCTAAGAACGCTAAAAGGAGAGAACATGTCAGAGCATTTTCCATCGCTGCCGGAGGCGGTACTGGCCGCGGCGAACCAGCTGGGGGCCTGGCTGGCGCAGGATGATTTACCGCAGGATCCGCAAATAGAGCTGGTGGTGCTGGCAGGCAATGCGGTGATCCCGACCATTGATTTCGCCTGCCGGCTGGCAGCGCATCACGCCGTTCCTCTGCTGATCAGCGGCGGTATCGGCCACTCCACCTCGTTTTTATACCAGTCGGTGTTGAATGACCCGCGCTACAGCACCATTCCGGTAGACGATCGCGCCGAGGCGCATATTCTGGCCGACATTGCCCATCAGTTCTGGGCGATTCCGCGCCAACGAATCGTGGTGGAAGACCGCTCCACCAACTGCGGCGAGAACGCGCGTTTTACCCGGCAGATGCTGGAGCACAACGGCATTGCGCACCGTACGGGCGTGGTGGTTCAGGATCCGACCATGCAGCGGCGAACGATGGCGACATTTGCCCGCGTCTGGCAAGACGACCCGCGTGCGCCGACGTGGTACAGCGCGCCGGGCGGTTCACCGGTGTTGTGTAACGGGCGTGACGGCGTCACGTTCAGCGGGAAAGAGGCGGGTCTGTGGCCGGTGGGGCGCTATCTGGCGCTAATCCTCGGTGAACTGCCGCGGCTGGCGGATAACCCGCAGGGCTACGGCCCCCTGGGTAAGGGATTTATCGCTCATGTGGATATTCCGCCGCACATCGCTCAGGCGTGGCAGACGCTGCGCGACGACCGCCTGCTCTCCGATGCGCTAAGCGCGCGTCAGCTGGCTTAGGGAATGGCGCGGCATGCCATGATAGCCAGCCCGCATTTCCCCTTCGAACGCAGGACCTATTAGCCGGTAACTCTCATCCTGCCCGTTTGCGTTAGCGATATCGCAAACGGGCATCATCTGTTATTGAATTGTGATTTTTTACGCCCCGGATTGCTCCGTTTTTATGAAATATCTCACAAAAACAAGCGCTCATGCTGTCCCTTTGCCTGATGGGCGATAATTTTTAACATCTAATTCACCTGTTAAAAACAATAATCCTGAGGAGCAGACCATGACAGCACCCGTTCAACACCCTATGTATATTGACGGCCAGTTTGAACCCGGCCGCGGTGATGCATGGATTGATGTGATCAATCCGGCGACGGAAGCGCTGATTTCGCGTATTCCCGACGGCAGCGCGGAAGATGCCCGGCGCGCGATTCTGGCCGCTGAGCGCGCGCAGCCGGGCTGGGAAGCCCTGCCGGCGATTGAACGAGCGGGGTGGCTGCGCAAAATCGCTGCCGGTATCCGCGAGCGGGCCGAGGAGATCGCCGCGCTGATCGTCGCCGAGGGCGGAAAAATACAGCAGCTGGCCGCGGTGGAGGTCTCCTTTACCGCCGATTATCTGGATTATATGGCCGAATGGGCGCGCCGTTATGAAGGTGAAATTGTACAGAGCGACCGGCCGGGGGAAAATATTCTGGTATTCAAGCGCGCGCTGGGCGTGACCACCGGCATTCTGCCGTGGAATTTTCCGTTCTTCCTGATTGCCCGCAAGCTGGCGCCGGCGCTCATTACCGGTAATACCATCGTGATTAAACCGAGTGAATTTACGCCGAATAACGCCATCGCTTTTGCGCAAATCGTCCATGATATCGGCCTGCCGAAAGGGGTCTTTAACCTGGTGCTGGGGCGCGGCGAAACCGTGGGCCAGGAGCTGGCGAGCAATCCGAAAGTGGCGATGGTCAGCATGACCGGCAGCGTCGCCGCGGGCGAGAAGATTATGGCCGCGGCGGCGAAAAACATCACCAAAGTGTGTCTGGAGCTGGGCGGTAAAGCGCCCGCTATCGTGATGGACGATGCGGATCTTGAGCTGGCGGTTAAGGCAGTGGTGGATTCTCGCGTAATTAATAGCGGGCAGGTGTGTAACTGCGTTGAGCGCGTATATGTGCAAAAGGGCATTTACGATCGCTTCGTTAACCGTCTGGGCGAAGCGCTGAAGGCGGTGCAGTTTGGCGATCCGGCGTCTCGCGACGATATCGCAATGGGGCCGTTGATTAACGCCGCCGCGCTGGAGCGCGTGGAGCAGAAGGTGGCGAAAGCGGTGGCCCAGGGCGCGCGCGTCGTCCTGGGTGGGAAAGCGGTGACGGGTAAGGGCTATTTCTATCCGCCGACGCTGCTGCTGGACGTGCGCCAGGAGATGGATATCGTGCATGAAGAGACGTTCGGTCCGGTGCTGCCGGTGGTGGCGTTTGATACCCTTGAAGAGGCGCTGGCGATGGCCAACGACAGCGATTACGGGCTGACGTCGTCAATCTATACCCGCGATTTGAACGTCGCGATGAAGGCGATCAAAGGGTTGAAGTTTGGTGAAACCTATATTAACCGTGAGAACTTCGAAGCGATGCAGGGTTTCCATGCCGGATGGCGTAAATCGGGCATCGGCGGCGCCGACGGGCGTCATGGTCTGAATGAGTATCTGCAAACCCAGGTGGTCTATCTGCAGGCCTGAGTCAGCAGAGAACCGGTGGGCTTCCCGGAGGCGATGCTGCGCATCTGTCCGGGCTACCCAGCCCGCAGATCGCCTCCCGGGTCGCGGCTGACGCCTTACCCGGGCTACCCAAACGCAGGCCGCACGTACCTGTAGCCCGGGCAAGGCGCGTTGCGCCACCCCCGGGATTTATTTGGCGAACTTATCCAGTACGCGGATAAGCTGGGTAACGAAGCCATACTCGTTATCGTACCAGGAGACGGTTTTCACCAGCTGGAGATCGCCAACCTCGGCAATCTCCAGCTGCGTGGCGTCATAAATGGAACCGAAATGGCTGCCAATCACGTCCGACGAGACGATCTCCTCTTCGGTGTAACCGAATGATTCGTTGTTCGTCGCCGCGTTTTTCATCGCCTGATTGACTTCTTCAGCGGAGACCTTTTTCTCCAGCACCGACACCAGCTCAGTTACCGACCCAGTTTTCGTCGGCACGCGCTGGGCGTGGCCCTTCAGCTTGCCGCTAAGCGCTGGAATAACCAGCCCGATAGCTTTCGCCGCCCCGGTTGTATGCGGAATGATATTTTCCGCCGCCGCGCGGGAAGCGCGTAGATCTTTGCCGCGGGGGCCGTCAACCAGCGATTGCGTACCGGTATAGGCGTGAATCGTGGTCATGGTCCCCACCTTAATACCAAAGGCGTCATTCAGCACTTTCGCCATCGGCGCCAGGCAGTTGGTGGTGCAGGAGGCCACGGAAATAATCGTATCGTTTGCCTCCAGCGTGTCGTCGTTAACGTTATAGACAATGGTTTTCATATCGCCAGCGGGCGCGGAGATAAGCACTTTTTTAGCGCCGGCGGTCAGATGAGCTTGCGCTTTTTCCGCGGAGGTATAAAAACCCGTACACTCGACGATCAGCTCGGCACCGACCGCTTTCCACGGAATATGCTGAGCCTCTTTTTCGGCATAAACGGTAATTTTTTTGCCGTCAACGATAAGCGCATCTTCAGTAAAATCGACGCTCCACGGGAAAGGTCCGTAGTTAGAATCATGCTTAAGCAGGTAGGCCAGTACCTTAGGGGAGGTGAGGTCGTTGATGGCGACGACCTCTAAAGGACTATTAACCTCCAGTAATCGGCGCAGTACTAAACGTCCAATACGCCCAAATCCATTAATCCCGAGTTTACTCATGAAGAATCTCCAGGTCAGTTGAACTGTCAGGTGAAAACTTCTCCAGGCTTAGTTCAGCTGGCGGAATAGGGCAACCAACGATTTTTCCGGCGCCGTTATATGCTGATAAAAACGTGTACGGAAAAGTGAATAAATTCGGCGGGTTGTGGGCGGGGCATTAAGGGTTAATAATTTTTTGTTTCAGCTTTATACGCCGCGGGCATATTGGCAAGGGGTTGAAAAGATGGGCCCAGAAAGGGCCCGCCGGGTGGCCGATTATTCGGCGTTCCCGCCCCGTTCAGCAAAAGCGGCAAGCGCGGCGCCGTCAAGGCGATAGCGAACCCACTCACTTTGCGCAACGGCGCCAATGCTCAGATAAAAATCAATGGCCGGCTGGTTCCAATCGAGCACGCTCCACTCCAGGCGACCGCACTCTCTTTTTACCGCCAGCTGAGCGATGGTTCGCAATAGCGCTTTTCCAGCGCCGCGACCACGAAATTCGGGAGTGACGTACAGATCTTCCATATAGATGCCGTTTCGACCGAGCCAGGTGGAATAGCTGGTGAAGAACACCGCGTACCCGGCAACCTTATTGTCAATCTCGCAGATTAGCGCTTCCGTTTTGCTGTCGCTGGCGAAAAGCGATGCCTGGATTTCATCTACCGTGGTGACCACCTGCTCCGGCGCTTTTTCATAAACCGCAAGCTCGTAAATCATGTCATAAATTGCTTTTGCGTCCGCCGGGCGGGCCTGACGAATGGTCATATTCATTGGAGTACCTGTTGTGCCATCGTGAGTTTGATACCGCCAAGCATAAACGTTAAGGTTAGAAGAATTAAGTGCAATGAAATCACCCAATGATGAATATTATGCATCCTGCGCTTCGCCGTCTTGATTTGAATCTGCTGCCGGTATTTGAGGCGGTCTACCGCTATCGTTCGGTGCGCCTGGCGGCGGAAGAGCTGGCGATGAGCACATCAGCGTTAAGCCACGCGCTATCCAGACTGCGCGCCGCGCTCAACGACCCGCTTTTCTATCGCGAAGGTCATCGTATGTGCCCCAGCGTATACGCCACCCAGCTCGCGCCTTCCATCGCTTCGGCACTCAAGTTTTTAGATCAGGAGCTTACTCCGCAGCCGAAGTTTGTTGCCTCAGCCAGTACCGACTGCCTACAGATAGCGATCACGGACTTCACCGCGCAGTGCGTTTTCCCGACGCTGATGCCCAGGCTACAGCAACAGGCGCCAGGCCTGCGTTTCGAACTGCGCTATCTGCCGCACAGTCCGGCGCTGACGGAACTGCTGGCCGGCGAGGTGGATTTAGCGCTGGGATTTAGCGCGCTGGATGAAGCAGAGCATCCGGAGCTGGATGAGATTTGCTGGCTGAAAGATGATTATGTTGCGATAAGCAGCGCCAGGCGATCCCGGCTCACGCTGACGGACTACCTGGCAGCACAGCATCTGGTAGTCACCCCGTGGAATGAAAGCCAGGGCGTTCTCGACGTGCAGCTTGCGAAAATGGGCTTCTCGCGGCATATCACCATCAAAACCCCCTCTATGCTGAGCGCGCCAGCTATTATTGCGCAAAGTGAACTGCTTATGGCGATACCGCGCTCTGCCGCGGCAAAAATGACTGACGCGGCGACGCTGAAGGTCTTTGAATTACCGTTTGAGGTTCCGCCGTTTGAAGTGAAAATCTATTCCCACAAGCGGAGCGGGCAGCGCGGCGCGAGCCAGTGGCTGAAAGAGAGGCTGAGGGAGTGGGCCGCGACGGAACGAACCTGATGTCTCGTTTGACGAGTCAGCGAAATATGCTTAACTCATGAGACAACAAATGTGAATCGTCTGTTAACAGCCTGATGCGCGCTTCAGTGATAAGCGCAGCGTCATCTATCCTGATAACGTAAGAGAGAAAAATTGAAATTAGCCGGACTCCATCCCGATGAACTGCGTCGCCTGCAATCGCTGCGGGCATCCGGATTACTTAATAGCGGAAAAGAAGAGCGTTTCGATCGCCTGACCCGGCTTGCGCGTACGCTCTACGATCTGCCGGTGGCGTCGGTTAGCCTCGTGGGAGAAAATACCCTGCATGTTAAATCCTGCGCCGGACTTGAAGTCGATACCCTGCCGAGGGATATCACGTTCTGCGCGCATACTATCCTGCAGACCGACCCTTTAATCGTTAATGACCTGCAGCAGGATCTGCGCTTTCACGATAACCCGCTGGTCACGGAAGCGCCTTTTATCCGCTTTTATGCCGGATACCCGGTACAGCTGCCTGACGGCGCGACGGTCGGCGCGTTCTGCCTGATGGACCACAAGCCGCGCGCCTTTTCCGTGCATGAGATACAAATATTAAGCGACCTGGCCGCCATCGTTGAAGATGAATTCAAGGTGCTCGACGCGGCGACCGCCGATGAGCTGACGGGGCTGTTCAACCGCCGGGGTTTTATGTCGTTAGCGGAGTACGCGCTGCTGACGGCCAGGCGGCGCAATGAACCGGCGAGCCTCGTATTTATCGATCTCGATCGCTTTAAGTTGATTAACGATACCTGGGGTCATGAACAGGGGGATAAAGCCCTGACGGCGATGGCTGATTTGATGAAAGCCACCTTCCGGGAGTCGGATATCATTGCCAGGCAGGGCGGAGATGAGTTTATTATCCTGCTTGCTAATACTGCCCAGCAGGCGGCGGGCATCGCGATGGCGCAGCTAAGCAATAACGTTGCTGAATATAATCAACAGGCGGGCAATCCGTGGCAGCTGGCCTTTTCCTGGGGCTGCGTTGAATACGACCCTGCAACGCATCATAGCCTCAATGAGATCGTTGCGGTGGCGGACCGGCGCATGTATCAGGCGAAGACCAGCCATGGCGCCGAGCGCCGGTAGGGAACCGCCCGGCGTCGCCAGCCGATATTCGGCGTCTGGCTGATGCCGCGGCGGCTTGCGCTTCCTTAGTGGAGACCAAGGCGGATCAGTTCAACGGGCTCGAACTTACCTTCCGTCCCTTCCACTTCGACTGTCTTATTACGGCGCAGCTGGGCTGGCGTTAAGCCCGTCGCGTGGATAGCGATAATTTTACCGGTTTTACCCGTCCCGTTAATCATCACCTGGCTGCCGTTAGTAATAGGATTGCGGTTACGATCGTAAGTGATCATGCTGATTTCTCCTTTTAATCATCGGGTGGTAACAATCGCTTCTCGCGCCGGGCTGCCCCCGGCGCGGACGTAATACCAATACGCCTCTCGGCCCGTCATTTTGTTGTTTTTGATCAACTTCACACTTTTTAGCGTCCCTCAACGGGCTAACGAGCCGGAGACAGGCTTTGCCTGACCCGGAATCCGTACTGCTTTTGAAGACGATTCCGCGGGTATCAACCCCCGTGGAGGCCCGGGTTGCAGTCGCTGATGCGGCTGCTAAACTTTTTTCGGGCATAACGGAGCGGAACGATGAAGAACAAAGAAGAGCAAACGGGGCTGATTGGTCTTGCCATTGGCGCGGCGGTTATTGGCCTGGTCTCTGGCCAGAGGCCAATCAACCGGGAAAGCATTGTTGAAGAACTGGTGAGGCTGGGCAGACAGAAGGGGGATGGCGTCGAGGACGAGATTTTTATGCAGGCGGCAACGCTGGTGCGCAAGGGGGTATGATCCCGCCGGTAGAAGAAGCCCGGGTAGGCGAAAACCCGGGATTAAACGGGGAGGAAGGTCATCATAAGATACGCTATCACAATGCATATCAGCGCCATGTACCAGACAAAACTCATTCTGTTACCCGCCCTGTAGCGCCATGCCGGTCACCGCGTTAACCACGGTCGCGGCCATCAAAACGCCGCCGACGATAGCGCAGGCACGGTTTTTCCGGGTCGCCCCCAACGTCAACATCACCACCGCTGCGGCAAAGAGGGGGATGGCTATTATGCTGAAAGTGTTCATCGTTTCCTCAACACTCGTCCGTTAATCTTCCTGCATCCACATATCGGCTTCTTCGAACATCTCCTGCACGGCGCGGCTGATCTGCTCCTTCTCGTGCTTGCTGGCGTCAGTATTGATGGAGGCCAGGGTCATCATCGGCTTAACGCGGACGTCGGCATCGGGAAAAATGCGATGCACTCGCTTCGTCAGTTCATTAAGAATGATCTCTTTAGCGCCGGCCAATCCCTCGAAATTTCTTTTGTCATAAATCAGCTCTACGAACATTTTTTATCCCGTTTATGGTAATAGCAGGGAGTATTGTACTGTGATTATATACAGCGTCAAGGCCGAGGTATACGTTCCCCGTATTCCTGCGCCGGGGATAACTCGCCGCTTTTGCATTAAATGCGTGAAACCGACAATTGTTTTTTTATAAGTACGTAAAAGTTAATGAATTTTTAATAAAAGGTGTTTATGTTGGCGATATCACCGTTTTATTAAGGGTTTCTCATGCGCGATAAATATTCTGGCCTGCAAATTGGCATCCACTGGCTGGTGTTTCTTTTAGTGATAGGCGCTTACGCGGCGATGGAGCTGCGGGGCTTTTTCCCCCGCAGCGCTCGACCCGCCATCAATATGATTCACGTCTCCTGCGGGATTTCTATTTTTGTTCTGATGGTGGTGCGCCTGTTGGTGCGTCTCAAATCCCCGGCGCCGCCAATTGTGCCTAAGCCGTCGCCGATGATGACCGGCTTCGCTCATCTGGGGCATCTGGTTATCTATCTGCTGTTTATCGCGCTGCCGGCCATCGGCATGGTCATGATGTACTACCGCGGTAACCCGTGGTTCGCGTTTGGCCTGACCATGCCGCACGCGGCGGAAAGCAACTTTGAGCTGGTGGATACCCTGAAAGCGTGGCACGAGCTGCTGGCCAATACCGGCTACTTTATCATTGGCCTGCACGCGCTGGCGGCGCTGTTGCACCACTACTTCTGGAAAGATAACACGCTGCTGAGGATGATGCCTCGCAGGCGTTAAACCTCGATAAACCCGCTTCGGCGGGTTTTTTTGTCTCATTCTTCGGGGGCCTCAACTTCCGCTAAGCGCAAATTCTCGCCGCTATGCTACGGTTAAAGCGGCGAAGCCATTTGCCTCATGGCAACAATAAATATAGTATACCCCCCTATATGATATGGAGGGCGTCACCATGCCACATTCACCTGAAGATAAAAAGCGTGCCCTCAGTCGGGTAAGGCGCATCCGTGGCCAGGTTGAAGCGCTCGAGCGGGCGCTGGAATCCGGCGAACCCTGTATGACCATTCTGCAACAAATCGCCTCAATTCGCGGCGCCGCCAACGGCCTGATGGGAGAGATGGTTGAAATTCATCTGCAGGATGAACTGGTCAGCGGCGAAACGACGCCAGACCAGCGCGCCGCCAGAATGGCGGAAGTCGGGCATCTGCTACGGTCCTATTTAAAATAAAATCACCACGAGGAAGAGAGATATGAAATCACGTGCAGCCGTCGCGTTTGGCCCAGGCCAGCCGCTTTCAATCGTTGAGATTGACGTCGCGCCGCCGAAAAAAGGCGAAGTGCTGGTCAAAATCACCCATACCGGCGTATGCCACACCGATGCCTTTACCCTCTCAGGCGACGATCCGGAAGGCGTTTTCCCGGCGGTACTGGGCCATGAAGGCGGCGGGATTGTCGTCGAAGTGGGGGAAGGCGTGACCAGCCTGCAGCCGGGCGACCACGTTATTCCTCTGTATACCGCCGAATGCCGCGAGTGTAAGTTCTGTAAATCCGGCAAAACTAACCTCTGCCAGGCGGTGCGCGCCACTCAGGGTAAAGGCCTGATGCCGGACGGCACCACCCGTTTCTCCTATAACGGTGAACCGATTTATCACTATATGGGGACCAGCACCTTCAGCGAATACACCGTAGTGGCCGAAATTTCGCTGGCAAAAGTGAACCCGCAGGCGCCGCTGGATAAAGTCTGCCTGCTGGGCTGCGGCGTCACTACCGGCATCGGCGCGGTGCACAATACGGCGAAAGTAAAAGAGGGCGATACCGTCGCCGTCTTCGGCCTCGGCGGGATCGGCCTGGCGGTGATCCAGGGCGCGGTACAGGCGAAAGCCGGGCGCATTCTGGCGGTGGATACCAACCCGGAAAAATTCACCCTCGCGAAAGAGATGGGCGCGACCGACTTTATCAACCCGAATGATTACGATAAGCCGGTGCAGGATGTGATTGTTGAACTCACCGACGGCGGCGTCGACTTTAGCTTCGAGTGTATCGGTAACGTCAACGTGATGCGCGCGGCGCTGGAGTGCTGCCACAAAGGTTGGGGCGAAAGCGTCATCATCGGCGTTGCCGGCGCGGGCCAGGAGATTAAAACCCGCCCATTCCAGCTGGTCACCGGGCGCGTCTGGCGCGGCTCCGCGTTCGGCGGCGTGAAAGGGCGTACCCAGCTGCCGGGAATGGTTGAAGAGGCGATGGCGGGGAAAATTCGCCTCGATCCGTTTATTACCCACCGTATGCCGCTGGATCAAATCAACGAAGCGTTTGATCTGATGCATGAAGGTAAATCCATTCGTACCGTCATTCATTTCGGCGAGAATTGATTTTCCTGGTGAAAAATAACCCGGGCATGCCCGGGTTATCGTTTAAGAGGGATTACTCCCGCCGCAGGTTTTCATAACCATTCTGCCATCGCCGCTGTTCCCGCCGCTCCCGTTCACGCTGAATATCCGATTTCTCATCTTCCCAGACCGCGCAGTGCGGGCCGCTGAACACCTCGCAGGGTTGTGGGCTGGCGGTGAGCGGAGACGCCGCTTTCTCTTCCCAAATCGTCGGATCGCGCAGGTCCACTTCCGGGGCTTTTAACGCCTGAGCCGAGGCGGCGGCTAACATAAAGGTGCCTGCGAGCAGGCGGCAGGGTGAACTTTTCATCCATTATCCTTGTTCAGTTGTTATTATTGATAACCATTCGCAATAGTAACATAGCTGAATGAAAATGGCTTGCTTAGGGGGGCTGAAGATGATTTTGCTTTCGCGCCAGCCGCCACCGGGCGGTTCCCGGGCCGCAAAAAGGGCCCCGTTTGGGGCCCTGGCGGTTACTTCTGCTGCGGAAGCGCGTAGGCGATAATATAATCGCCGCGGTCCGGCGACTGGCGAGCGCCGCCCGCGTTGATGATGATGTACTGCTTGCCGGTTTTCGGCGATACGTAGGTCATCGGGCCGGACTGACTGCCGACCGGCAGACGCGATTTCCAGATCTCTTTCCCGTTGGCGGTATCAAACGCGCGCAGGTAGAAGTCCTGGGTGCCCGCGAAGAACAGCAGGCCGGACTGGGTTGATAACGAGGCGCCCAGCGTCGGCATACCGATAGGGATTGGCATATGCATGCGGATCCCCAGCGGGCCGGTGTCCTCAACGGTGCCCACCGGAACCTGCCACACCAGTTTGCCGGTTTTCAAATCAACCGCTGACATAGTGCCGAACGGTGGTTTCTGGCACGGAATGCCCAGCGGCGACAGGAAACGTTCGCGCATGGCGCCGAACGGCGTGCCCTCCATCGGCACAATCCCCATTTCGATACCGCTGGCGTCCTTCGCCACTTTGGCGCGCGGTACCATATAGTTGGCGAGGCCAAGGCGCATATCATTGACGAACATCAGGCTGTTGTTCGGGTCAACCGACACGCTGCCCCAGTTCATCCCGCCCAGCGAGCCGGGATACTGCAGCGAACGATCCTCGCCCGGCGGGGTGAAGACGCCCTGGTGACGCATCTCTTTAAACTGGATGCGGCACAGCAGCAGGTCGACAGGCGTCGCGCCCCACATATCCGACTCGGTCAGCGTCTCGTTGCCGATCATTGGCATGCCGACGGAGTAGGGCTGGGTCGGCGAGTAGCGCTCGCCCTTGACGTTGCCCGCCGGGACTGGACGTTCCTCAACCTTGGCGACCGGTTCACCGGTGGCGCGGTTCAGCATAAAGATCATGCCCTGCTTGCTGGTTTGCACCAGCACCGGCGTGGTGCCGCCTTTACCGTCAGGCAGATCGTACAACAGCGGCTGGGAAGGCAGGTCGAAATCCCAGAGATCGTGATGGGTGGTCTGATAATGCCAGCGTACCTGGCCGGTCGTGGCGTCAACGGCCACGATGGAGGAACTGTATTTATCGTCCAGCGCGGTACGTTCGCCGCCAAAGAAGTCCGGCGTCGCGTTACCGGTTGGCAGATAAATCAGATTCAGCTTCGCGTCATAGGACATGGCCGACCAGACGTTCGGCGTACCGCGGGTGTAGGTCTGTCCTGCCGGCGGTTCGCCGGTCAGGTTCGGGTTGCCCGGATCCCATGCCCACGCCAGTTTGCCGGTATGAACATCATAGGCGCGAACGACGCCCGGGGGCTCGCCGGTGGAGAAGTTATCCGCCACGCGACCGCCAACCACGACCACGTTACCCGCCACCAGCGGCGTGGAGGTCTGCTGGTAGTAACCCGCTTTGATTTCCCCCATGCCAACGCTCAGGTCCACAATACCGTGGTCGCCGAAGGCGTCGCACAGTTTACCGTTATCGGCATCAATAGCGATCAGACGGGCGTCGGTGGTTGGCAGGAACAGGCGGCGGGAGCAGGCGGCCGGGTGCGCGTCGGCGGCAGGGGAAACCTGGGCCTGGCTCTCTTCGTAATAGCCTAAGCCGCGGCAGCGCTGCCAGTTCGGCGCGGTAGCTTTTGAATCATAGCGCCATTTCTCTTTACCGCTATCGACATCCAGCGCCAGCACCTTGCTGTAGGGCGTACAGACGTAAAGCGTATCGCCAATTTGCAGCGGCGTATTCTGGTCTTCCGCGCCGGAGCCGTTGCTCTGCGGGATATCCCCGGTGTGGGCGACCCAGGCAACCTGCAGCTGGTCAACGTTCTGTTTGTTAATCTGGTCGAGGGCGGCGAAACGGTCGCCGTGGGTGGTGTTGCCCCAGTGCGCCCAGTTTTTCTGCTGCTCGCCCGCGGCGACCGGTTTAACCGGCACCGCCTCGCTGGCGCTGACCAGCGGCTGGGATTTAAACATCCAGCCGAAACTAACCAACAGTACCACCGCCAGCACCGCTGCCAGGCCAAACGACGGCCCTTTTTTCGCCGGCTGCCGGGACAGATACGGCCAGACCAGCGCGGCAAGGAAGGCCAGTACGCCGAGCGCGAACAGGCGCGAGAACAGCGGCCAGTAGGTCCAGCCGGCATCGCTAATGGCCCAGACGATCGAGGCGATAAACGCTATCGCGTACAGTATGATACCGCCGCGACGGCTGCGGAAAATGAGCACCGCGGCGATAACCATCACCAGGCCCATAATCGCAAAATAGAAGGTCCCGCCAACGGAGGCGAGCTTTGCACCAAGAATACCGATAGCCAGGCCGATGATCAGCATCAGCCCGGCGAGAAGCCACTGCAGGACCCGGGGGAATCCTCGCGGCGCGTTGCCAGTTGCCATTTTTTCTCCTTAACCACCCCTGAACAGGCGTGAACCAGATGAATCAATTTCTCAAGTGAAGGCTTTTGAATGAAGCGATGTTGACCTTCATAAAAGCAGGTTTTTTACTGTTATTGATTTCGAGTGAACCATTTGGTGAAATCGTGGCTATGATAGATCTGTTAAAGAAATTTACGCAATTGTTAATGAATGATTTCGCACTAATTGATTATTGTGGTGAATATGGTGGGTGCGAAAAGGAAATCAGGCGGTCAGATCTCCCCGACGCGGATAACGGTCGGGGAGAGGGCGATCAGACGGGCATCGATTTACGAATGGCGCTCAGCAGGGTTTGTGTTCCCGCGGTGAGCGTGGCGTCCACCCGGGTGAGAATACCTATCGGTTCGCCCGCGCCCTGGGTGGGCACCGGCAGCGCGGCCAGCAGCCCACGGCGCAGGTCGTCTTTGACCGCACCGGAGGGGACAAACCAGACGTAGTCGTAATCGACGGTGAGCTGGCGCGACAGGGAAGCCGACAGCGTCTCGATGCAGCCAGACGGAATTTTGCAGCCCTGGCTTTGCAGCAGGGTTTCGGCGTTCTGTCGCGGCAGCGTACCTTTGGGCGAAACCACCACCGGCCACTCCATGACCCGACTCAGCGTAACCGTTTCCTGCAGCAGCGGATGCCCCGGACGAACCACCAGCTTCAGGGATTCGAGAAACAGCAGTTCATAGTTCAACCCGCTCATCAACTCCGGATCGGACATCCGTCCGATACCGATATCGATTTCTCCCGATTTTAGTCCGGCCAGCAGCATGGTGTTATTCATGGTCGCCACCTGCAGGGTGATATCTTTTTGCTGCTGATGGAACTGGCCGATCACCGAGGGCAGGATCCCCAGTGCGGCGGTGGGGAGCGCCCCGATGCGCACGATATCGCTGTTGAGGCCTTCTTTACGGTTTAGCGCCTGTCCCGCGGTATTGAGCGCGTCGAGCACTTTAACCGCGTGGGTGAGAAACTGTTCGCCGACCAGCGTGAGCTGCGCGCCGAGGCGTCCACGCTCAAACAGCCGGGTACCGGTCAGCTGCTCCAGTTCGTTTAGCGTTTTGGATAAGGCCGGTTGACTCAGATTTAAGGTTTCAGCCGCGCGCCCAAGAGTTCCCTGTTGAGCGACGGCCACGAAAGTATGTAGATGGCGCAAGCGAATGCGCTGACTGAAAAGACCATTTTTTTGCATAATCAATGTTAAAAACAGAGGCGTCCCAGTGACAAGTAAGGGCGATTAAAATTGTTAACTTCATAGCAAAATATTATTAACATTTTATATTATTATTTTACAAGTTGATTTTATTGAGTTTGCCATATAGCGTCGCCCCTGACCGGCAGGGGCGGAAAAAGGAAGAAAAAACTCAGATATCGAAGAAGACGGTTTCGTTTTCGCCCTGCAGGTGAATATCGAAGCGATACACGATCTCCGCGCCGCGAACCTCGCGCTGCGCGATGAGGGTCTGGCGACGCACTTCCCACTCAATCAGATTCAGCACCGGGTCGACCTGGTTGGCATCCTGCTCGTCGGAAAAGTACATCCGCGTGTTGAGGCCAATATTAATCCCGCGGGCGACCACCCACAGATTGACGTGCGGCGCCATGGTGCGCCCGTCGCGACCTACCACGGCCCCGGGTTTAATGGTTTCGAAGCGCCAGACGCCGCTGGTGAAGTCCGAGCAGCTGCGTCCCCAGCCGCGAAACGCCGCATCCAGCTTCTTGCCCTGCTGTCGGTCGTCGGGATGGTTATAGCGCCCGGCGGCGTTGGCCTGCCAGATTTCCAGTAGCACATCGCGCACCGGCGTGCCGGAGCCATCGATGACTCTGCCTTCGATAGTAATACGTTCGCCCTCGGTGTCTGCTGTTGTCAGCGTCGGGCCAAAATTTTTCTCAAAGATATGGAAACCGGCGGCGTCCGGCGCGAGGCCGATATGCACATAAGGGCCAGCGGTTTGTGACGCGGTTTCAGGTAAATAATCTTTCATCGGGCGGCCCCCTGCGTGCGGTTTTCAAACAGCGTTGCGCGATGGCCGCGCAGCACGAGATCAAAACGGTAAGCCAGAGAGTCCAGCGGTACGGCGGCATGGGTATCCAGCTCGGCGATTAATGTCCTGATGGCATCATCGTTATTGATGGTTTTGACAATAGGACACTGTTTAATCAGCGGATCGCCTTCGAAATACATCTGCGTGATCAGGCGCTGTGCCCAGGCGTCGCCGGAGAGCGAAAAGTGAATATGCGCCGGACGCCAGTCGCTTACCTGGTTGCGCCACGGATAGGGGCCGGGCTTGATGGTGCGGAAACAATAGTAGCCGTTTTCGTCGGTCAGCACCCGTCCGCAGCCGCCAAAGTTCGGGTCGATAGGCGCCAGATATTGATCTTTCTTATGCCGGTAGCGTCCGCCCGCGTTGGCCTGCCAGACTTCGACCAGCGTATTTTTCATTGGTCGGCCAAATCCATCGCGAACGTAGCCGTGGACGATTATCCTTTCGCCAATCGGCAGGCCGTCTTTGGCGTAGTTGAGGATCAGGTCGTTATCGAGCGCGCCGAGATCGTCGCTGCTGAACACCGGTCCGGTGATTTCAGAAAGGGAATTCTGCAGGGAAATGAGCGCATTGCGCGGCGAGCGCAGCACGCTGGTTTTATAGCCCGGGGCGTAAGCGGGAGGATGGCTGCTGTAGTCGCGGTGCAGGACCTCGCGCGGTGACCATTTTTCGTTCATGAGGGTACTCCATATTATCGGTAGAGAGGCATGTTGTTGTAATGTCGCCACTCGCAGTGTGTGTAAATGTTTTGTTAATTTAAAGTGAAATTAAAGGGTGTTTAACATAACCGGCGGTTATGAAGTGAGCGGGTGAAAATAAACCGGCCAGCTACCGGCATCACAGTTTGTAAATTCTTCCCGCCGTCTGCAGAGAGCTTTCCTACACTCCAGGGAGAATTCACTGGAGGTAAGACATCATGGCGAACACCATCACGGCTGATGAGATTCGGGAAAGCTTTTCGCAGGCGATGTCGGCGATGTACCAGCAGGAAGTTCCGCAGTACGGGACGCTACTGGAGCTGGTGGCCGACGTTAACCTGGCCATACTGGAGAATAACCCGACGCTGCACGAACAACTGGCCAACGCCGATGAACTGGCGCGGCTGAACGTTGAACGCCACGGCGCGATCCGCGTCGGTACGGCGGAGGAACTGGCGACCTTGCGTCGCATGTTTGCCATTATGGGAATGTATCCCGTCAGCTATTACGATCTGTCGCAGGCCGGCGTACCGGTTCACTCCACCGCGTTTCGCCCCATTGATGACGCCGCGCTGGCGCGCAATCCGTTTCGCGTTTTTACCTCGCTTCTGCGACTTGAACTTATCGCCAATGAAGCTTTGCGTCAGCGGGCGGCGGATATCCTTTCCCGACGCGATATCTTCACGTCGCGCTGTCGTGAACTGATCGCGTTACATGAACAGAAAGGGGAGTTTACCGCCGCAGAGGCGCGCGAGTTTGTGCAACAGGCGCTGGAAACCTTTCGCTGGCATCGACACGCCACCGTCGATGAGGAAACCTATCACGCGCTGCATGAAGAGCACCGGCTGATTGCCGATGTGGTCTGTTTCCCCGGCTGCCACATTAATCATCTGACGCCGCGCACCCTGGATATTGACCGGGTGCAGGCGTTAATGCCCGAGTGCGGTATCGCGCCAAAAGCGTTGATAGAAGGGCCGCCGCGCCGCGATGTGCCCATTTTACTGCGCCAGACCAGCTTTAAGGCCCTTGAGGAGCCGGTGATGTTTGCCGGAGAGCATAGAGGCACGCATACGGCTCGCTTTGGCGAAATCGAGCAGCGCGGTATCGCCTTAACGCCGAAGGGCCGCGCCCTGTACGACCGACTGCTTGGCGAGGCGGGGGTAGGCAAAGATAATCTCACCCATCAGCGTCATCTGCAGGAGGTGTTTAGCCCGTTCCCGGACAGCGAATTCCTGCTGCGTCAGCAGGGGCTGGCGTACTTTCGCTATCGCCTGACGCCCGCCGGCGAAGCGCACCGTCAGGCGTTTCGTCCGGGTGACGATCCGCAGCCGCTGATTGAACGCGGCTGGGTCATCGCACAACCGATTATTTATGAAGACTTTTTGCCGGTCAGCGCCGCCGGGATTTTTCAGTCTAACCTGGGCAACGAGATACAGACCCGCAGCCACGGCAACGCCAGCCGCCAGGCCTTTGAGGAGGCGCTGGGCTGTCCGGTTTATGATGAGTTTGCCCTTTATCAACAGGCGGAAGAGCGCAGTAAACGACGTTGCGGTCTGCTGTAAAATCAGTACTCTGCTGGCATGAGTCGTTAAAGGAAGCAGGTCATGCAGAATCCGTCTACCCCGCTGGTGAAAACCCGGCAGGGCACCCTATCCGGCACCGCTGAAGAGAACATGCATATCTGGCGCGGTATACCCTATGCCGCGCCGCCCGTCGGCGATCTCCGCTGGCGCGCGCCGCAGCCTGCCGCCCGCTGGCAGGGCGTGCGCAGGGCGGAGAATTTCTCGGCCTCCAGCTGGCAGGATATTGAGTACTGTCGTGAGCTCGGCGGCGGCGATCCCGGCCGCTTTTCCGAGGATTGCCTGTACCTTAACGTCTGGTCACCCGCTTCGCGCGCGCAGCCGCTGCCGGTGATGGTCTGGCTACACGGCGGCGGCTATACCATCGGCGCGGGAAGCTTACCGCCCTATGACGGTAAAGCCTTAGCCTCCCGTGACGTGGTGGTAGTCACGGTTAACTACCGGCTGGGGCATCTGGGCTTTTTTGCCCATCCGGCGCTGGAGAAAGAAGAGGGGGAGCGCATCTATAATTTCGCGCTGCTCGATCAGATCGCCGCCCTGCAGTGGGTTCAGGAGAACATTCATGCCTTCGGCGGCGATGCGGCCAACGTGACGCTGTTCGGCGAGTCCGCCGGGGCGCGCAGCGTGCTGTCGCTCATGGTTTCGCCAAAATCCAGAGGGCTGTTCCATAAGGCGATTATTCAGAGCGGCTATACCTTGCCGGATCTGCCGCGGGAAAAGGCGCTGGCCAAAGGGCAGCTCATCGCGGAGCACTTCTCTTTACCGCAGGCCAGCGCCGAACAGCTGCGGGCGATTCCGGCGGACGCGTTCTGGTCGCTGACCGCGCCGCTTACCATCGGCCCGGCGCCCATTGTTGGCGATGCCGTACTGCCGCAGCCGATGCTGGAGACTTTTTTTAGCGGGCGTCAGCACCCGCTGCCGGTGATGATCGGCTCGAACAGCGATGAGGCCAGCGTCATGGCGGTGTTTGGCGTCGATATCGCCGGGCAGATCCAGAAGCTTCGCCGCGAACGCCGTTTTGGTCTCGGTTTGATTAAGCTGCTCTATCCCGGCGTCAAGGGCGATGAGGCATTAGGGCGTGAAGTCTGCCGCGATATGGCCTTTACCACCCTGGGTTACGTGGTGATGCAGGCGCAGCAGCGGGTAGGGCAACCGTGCTGGCGATACTGGTTTGACTACGTTGCCGAGGCGGAACACCAAACCTATCCGCACGGCGCGTGGCACGGTAATGAAGTGGCGTACGTTTTTGACAATCTCGACCTTGCCGAGCCGGTACGACAGTATGCGAACGAGCGCGACCGGACCTTTGCCGCCCGGGTTGCCGACTATTGGGCTAGCTTTGCCCGTGTAGCGGGTAACGGCTGCCACGAGCTCTCCGGGCCGGTGCGCTGGCCCGCCAGCGTGCGCGGACGGGACCGTCTGTTGCGTATCGGTTTGCACAAGCGGGCCGGTTTTAAAGTGGAAAACCGTTTTATGCGCGCGCGTCTGGCGCTGTTTCGGCGGGTGATGAAGCACCATGTGACGCTGGATTAACGCTGTCCGGAAGATCTCCGTTTGCCGCGGTACGTTCTGCAAATGGAACAATGCGTCCCACTTTAGGCGGCTAATCCTCAGCCAGCGATTACACTAAGATCGGCTCTGTTAACCCTGCATCCGCAGAACCTGCGTTCTGACGGAAGATCTGACGTTAAAATGAGGAAGAAACCATGGCCAAACCGTATGTTCGTCTGGATAAAAGTGATGCCGCCGTGCTGCTGGTCGATCACCAGACCGGATTACTCTCTCTGGTACGCGATATCGATCCCGATAAATTCAAGAACAACGTCCTTGCCCTTGGCGACCTGGCGAAGTACTTCGGTCTGCCGACTATCTTAACCACCAGCTTTGAGAACGGCCCCAATGGCCCGCTGGTGCCGGAGCTGAAAGCGCAATTCCCCGATGCGCCCTATATCGCGCGCCCGGGTAATATTAACGCCTGGGATAACGAAGATTTTGTTAAAGCAGTCAAAGCGACGGGCAAAAAGCAGCTGATTATTGCCGGGGTGGTGACGGAAGTTTGCGTGGCCTTTCCGGCGCTTTCGGCCATTGAAGAGGGGTTTGAGGTGTTTGTGGTGACCGACGCTTCCGGTACCTTTAACCCGATTACCCGCGATGCCGCCTGGGATCGTATGTCGCAGGCCGGGGTACAGCTGATGTCGTGGTTTGGCGTTGCCTGTGAACTACACCGCGACTGGCGTAATGATATCGAAGGGCTGGGAACGCTGTTCTCCAACCATATTCCGGATTATCGCAACCTGATGACCAGTTTTAATCTTCTGCAGCAAAAATAATCGCCTGCGCGGCCAGCGTTCGTCTGGCCGCTTCCTGATTCAGCATGAAGCGCCGCCGGTTGGCGAAATCATCGCCGCCCCCGGATATCGGTGATTCGGTCTGGTCCGGTGGACATATTTTTTTCACGCATTTCTGCCGTCAACAATTGGATTATCAATCATTTTTGTCTAGAGTGAGCGACATTCACGACGCATGGGTTTGTTACGTCGCGTCTCAATTCACATATGAAGAAGGATGCTCTCTCAGGCATGAACCGCAGACGTTTTCTCAAATCTTCCATGGCTGTTGCCGCCGTATGCGGAACGTCAGGAGTTGCCTCTCTATTCTCGAAAGCGGCCTTCGCCGAGGACTCGGGAATTGCCGACGGCCAGACCCGTCGCTTTGACTATTCCGTACTTCAGTCGATGGCCCACGATCTTGCGCGTCAGCCCTGGGGCGGCGCGCCGCGCGATCTGCCGCCAACCCTGGCAAACCTGACCCCGCAGGCCTACAACAGCATTCAGTATGATGCTGCGCACTCCCTGTGGAGTAATATCGAAGAGCGCAAGCTGGATATTCAGTTCTTCCACGTCGGGATGGGGTTCCGCCGCCGCGTACGGATGTTCTCCCTGGATTCACAAACCCAGCAGGCGCGGGAAATTCACTTCCGTCCCGAGCTGTTTAAATATAATGACGCCGGCGTCGACACCAAACAGCTGGAAGGCCAGAGCGATCTCGGCTTTGCCGGGTTCCGCGTATTTAAGGCGCCGGAGCTGGCGCGCCGCGATATCGTCGCCTTCCTCGGCGCGAGCTACTTCCGCGCGGTAGACAGCACTTACCAGTACGGTCTTTCCGCCCGCGGCCTGGCGATCGATACCTTTACCGATACGCCGGAAGAGTTCCCGGACTTCACCTCTTTCTGGTTTGAGACCGTTAAACCGGGGGCGACGGTCTTTACCGTCTATGCGCTGCTCGACAGCCCAAGCGTCACCGGCGCCTATAAGTTCGTGGTGAACTGTCAGGAGACGCAGGTGATTATGGATGTGGAAAACCACATCTACGCGCGTAAAGACATCAAACAGCTGGGCATCGCGCCGATGACCAGTATGTTCAGCTGCGGCAATAACGAACGGCGGATGTGCGACACTATCCATCCGCAGATCCACGACTCCGACCGCCTGTCGATGTGGCTGGGCAACGGCGAGTGGGTATGCCGCCCGCTGAACAACCCGCAAAAGCTGCAGTTCAACGCTTTCCAGGATAAAAATCCGCGCGGTTTTGGCCTGCTGCAGCTGGATCGCGACTTCTCCCACTATCAGGACATCATGGGCTGGTACAACAAGCGCCCGAGCCTGTGGGTGGAGCCGCGCAACCAGTGGGGTAAAGGGGCCGTCAACCTGATGGAGATCCCGACGACCGGTGAAACGCTGGACAATATCGTTTGCTTCTGGCAGCCCGAGAAGCCGGTTAAAGCAGGGGATGAGCTGGACTTCCGCTATCGACTCTACTGGAGCGCGCAGCCGCCGGTCCGTTCGCCGCTGGCGCGGGTATTGGCCACGCGCACCGGAATGGGCGGTTTCCCTGAAGGCTGGGCGCCGGGTGAGCACTACCCGGATAAATGGACCCGTCGTTTTGCTATCGATTTTGTCGGCGGCGACCTGAAGGCCGCGGCGCCAAGAGGCATTGAGCCGGTGATTACCCTGTCGAGCGGCGAAGCGAAGCAGATAGAAATTCTCTACGTGGAACCGTTTGATGGCTATCGCATCCAGTTTGACTGGTACCCGACCTCGGATTCGACCGACCCGGTCGAAATGCGCATGTTCCTGCGCTGCCAGGGGGAAGCGATCAGCGAAACCTGGCTCTATCAGTACTTCCCGCCAGCGCCAGACAAGCGTAACTATGTTGACGATCGGGTAATGAAATAATTGCCCTTTATTCCGCCCGTTAAGGTAACTTAGCGGGCGTTTGTTTTTTAATCAGACTATTAATCAGAGTCCATTATGACTGACGAAAACGCGCCTGCGAGAGAAACTATCCCCGTCACCGAGTCGCTTTCTCTGCGCGCTGTGGATGAAAGCCACGTCGCTGAGCTGCATCAGCTGGTGATCAAGAACCAGCGCTGGCTCCAGCAATCGCTGAGCTGGCCCGCTGACGTCAGTCACGAAGACGAAACCCGCCGCCACGTGCAGGGCAACGTGATGCTGCACCAGCGCGGTTACGCCAAAATGTTTTTGCTCTTTCTGCGCGAAGAGATCGTCGGCGTGCTGTCGTTTAACCAGATTGAGCCGATCAATAAGACCGCATACATCGGCTACTGGATAGATGAAAGCCACCAGGGGCAGGGGCTGCTTTCTCAGGCGCTGCAGGCGCTGATGGACGCTTTTGCCCGCAGCGGGACGGTTCGCCGCTTCGTGATTAAATGTCGGGTAGCAAACCAGAGAAGCAATCAGGTCGCCCTGCGTAACGGTTTCACCCTCGAAGGGTGCCTGAAGCAGGCCGAGTATCTGAACGGTTCGTACGATGACCAGAATATCTACGGGCGCATTATTGATTGTGACACCGGGCAATTCCCGGCTCGCGGCTGACTACGGGCCGCGCTGAGATGTAGCCCGGGGAACAGCGCGCAGGGGCCTGAAGCTGATAAACCACGCGGTCGGGAGCAAAGGTTATAGAAAGCCGACAATGGGCGTGCGGGTAAAAAGTTCGTCGCCGTTTATCACTTTCTCCCCTCTGATAGAAATGGCGTCGCCCGCGCTGGCTTCAATTCGCGCCCTGTCGCCGATCGTCACCTGATGTTCAATCACCACATCGCCGCAAATCACCGCATGCCCTTCAATTAACACGCTATCGTCCAGCAGAATCGGCCCGCCGCGCAGGTGCGCATGCCCGCCGACCATCACCCGATGCTTCAGCAGGCAGTTGCCTTCGACCACCGCGTGCTCCGCCACCTGCGAGCTGTAGCGCAGGGTGGGGATGGCGTCCTCTTCCCGCCCGGCGATAATCCTCGCGTGGCCATAAACTCGCGCGTTATCGCAGACCCAGACGTCGTTTTCGTCGTTACCCTCCAGCCGCGCGCAATCGAAGATTTCCGCCCGATGCTCAACAAACGCGTGTTCGACAAACGCGTCGCCGTAAACTTGCGCCTGGTGAACGATGCGCGAAGCGCTGACCGTTGCCCGCTGATAAATGCGCAGGATTTTGTCGCTGTCGGCGGTCAGACCCTGGGCGGCGATAATAAGCGAGTGGGGGAGGATCTGCGCATTGTCGGCCAGGTGACAATAACCCCGAATCTGCGAATGCGAAACGGTGACGTTGTCACTTATTCGCGCGCAGTGGCTTGCCTGCACGCTGTCCAGTCGCGCGTTATCGCTGACGATGGCGCCATGGCTGATAATGCACTCGCCGGTTAAGCGGGCATTGCCCTCGATTTTCGCACCGGCAAACACCGCGCTATTCGGGTCATAAATCCAGCACTCGCCTTCGTGGCTCAGGGCTGCTTCATTGTCCAGCCAGCCGCCTTCATCGCCGCGCTTCACGTCAGCGAAATCGCGTAAGGCGACAATTTGCCGCAGATTGACGCTATGTTTGTTTCCGTCGGCGTCATAGTGAAACTGGCGAACCTTCTCGCTGAGGTAATATTTGCGCATCTGCCTTTCTCATTACGTATGGTTAACATAAACATAGCAAAAAACGCCGTAGCGCGTTTTTGAAGGTTCCTTTAGAATGCAACTTAAGATAAATTGAAAATTTAAACAAAATGAATAAAAAGCTGGGCACAAGCCGGGTGCTGAATCTCCCGGCGGGCTATTTTGGTATGGTTCTGGGCATTATCGGCATGGGCTTCGCCTGGCGCTACGCCAGCACGATCTGGCCGGTGAGCCGGATCGTCGGCGACGGTCTGGTGGTCACGGCGACGGTCATCTGGGCGCTGCTGGCGCTGGCGTTTATCAGCCGGGCGGTCCGTTTCCCGCACAGCGTACTGCAGGAGATGCGCCATCCGGTGGCCAGCAGTTTTGTCAGCCTGTTTCCGGCGACGACCATGCTGGTGGCCATCGGCTTTGTTCCCTGGCTGCGGCCGCTCTCGCTGGTGTTATTCGCGATTGGCGTAGTGCTGCAGCTAAGCTATGCGGCCTGGCAGAGCGCCGGGCTATGGCGGGGGAAGCATCCCAATGAGGCGACCACCCCGGGTCTCTATCTGCCGACGGTGGCGAATAACTTTATCAGCGCCATGGCCTGCGGCGCGCTGGGCTTTACCGACGCCGGTCTGGTGTTTCTTGGCGCCGGCTTATTCTCCTGGCTTAGCCTTGAACCGGTGATTCTGCAGCGCCTGCGCAGCGACGGCGAACTGCCGATGGCCATGCGCACCGCCCTCGGCATTCAGCTGGCGCCGGCGCTGGTGGCGTGCAGCGCCTGGCTGAGCGTGAACGGCGGCGAGGCGGATACCTTCGCTAAGCTGCTGTTCGGCTATGGTCTGCTGCAGCTGCTGTTTATGCTGCGCCTGATGCCGTGGTACCTGCGCCAGCCGTTTAACGCCTCGTTCTGGAGCTTCTCGTTCGGCATCTCCGCGCTGGCGACCACCGGCCTGCATCTCGGTCATCAGCATCCGGACGGCTTTTTCCATACTCTCGCGCTCCCGCTGTTTCTCTTCACCAATCTGATCGTCGGGCTGCTGCTGATTCGTACCTTCCTGCTGCTGATGCGCGGTAAACTGCTGATTCGCGTTGAGCGCGACACATTATTAAAAAATAAGGATTAACCATGACGCTTCGTGACGAAAATTACTTCACCGATAAATACGGGATGACCCGCACCCACTCTGAGGTGCTGCACGCCGCCACCCTGATCGCGCCGGGCAAGGCGCTGGATCTGGGCTGCGGCAACGGGCGCAATAGCCTCTACCTCGCGGCCAACGGGTTTGATGTCACCGCGTGGGATAAAAATCCGGCCAGCATCGGAAATCTTGAGCGCATTCGTCAGGCGGAAGGGCTGGAGAATCTGCGGACGGCGATTAAGGACCTTAACGCCCTCAGCTTTGACGGCGAGTATGACTTTATTCTTTCGACCGTGGTGATGATGTTCCTCGACGCGAAGACCATCCCGGGTCTGATTGCTAACATGCAGCGCTGCACCAGACCCGGCGGCTACAATCTGATTGTTGCGGCTATGGATACCGACGATTATCCGTGCAGCGTCGGCTTCCCGTTCGCGTTTAAACCGGGAGAGCTGCGCAATAATTATGAAGGCTGGACGTTGCTCAAATATAACGAAGACGTCGGTGAACTCCACCGCACCGACGCCAGCGGGAACCGGATTAAGCTGCGTTTCGCCACGATGCTGGCGCGCAAACCGGCTTAACGCGCCGCTAACAGGCAGAGCTGTAACGCGGTCTGATAAGAGGCCTCAAAGGCGCGCAGCGGCAGAAACTCAAATTTCGAGTGGAAGTTGTGCGCGCCGGTAAAGAAGTTGGGCGTTAATACGCCTTTTGCCGACAGGGCCGCGCCGTCGGTGCCGCCGCGCATCGGCGTCGGTTTCGGCGTAATGCCTAAGCTTTCCATCGCTTCGAACATCAGATCAACGGCGCGGCGGTCTTCGCCGATGGCATTGCTGATGTTGCTATAGGTATCGCTGATGTGAAATTCCACCTTTCCGGTCGGATACTGCGCGGCGATTTTCTGCGCCACCTCGCTAATTTGCTGCTTACGGCGATGAAAACTTTCGAGGTCGAAATCGCGAATGCTGGCCTGCAGCAGGGTGCTGTTCTGATCGCCCTGGATACCGTTGAACCAAACGTAGCCCTCGCGTCCGGCGGTATGCTCCGGCGTTTGCTGGCGATCGAAATGGCTCATGTAATCCGTGGCCATCAGCAGCGGGTTCACCAGCACCCCCTTTGACGACATAGGGTGAGCGGTCACGCCGGTAAAGCGAATCTCCGCCGCGGCGGCGTTAAAGTTCTCATAGACGATTTCGCCGAGCTCGCAGCAGTCGATGGTCCAGGCAAAATCGACGGCAAAGCGCGCGAGATCCAGCGCCTTCGCGCCGCGCAGGCCCACTTCTTCATCCGGCACAAACGCGACCACGATGTCGCCGTGGCGGTGTTCCGCCGTCAGGTTTTCCAGCACCGTCATCACCACCGTAACGGCGGACTTGTTATCCGCCCCGAGCACGCTGGTGCCGTCGCTGAAAATAATCTCTTCATTGGGATAAGCGAGGATTTCCGGATGTTCCGCAACGCGCAGCCAGATATCTTTATCCCTGTTCAAACAGAGATCTTCACCAGTAAAACGCAGAATTTGTGGATGAATATCCGGCGACAAACCGACGTCAACGGTATCGATGTGGGTAATAAAGCCAATCCGCGGCGCGCCTGCGACGTTGCCCTTTTTCACCGCCGTGACGGTGGCGCGCTCGTCAATCACAATCTCATCCAGCCCCAGCAGGCGTAGCTCATCCGCAAGGGCCTGCGCCATCGCGTGTTGCCCGGCGGTGGTAGGCAGCGTCGTGGCTCGCGGGTCGCTTTGGCTGGTTATCGCCAGGTAGCGAAAGAAGCGTTGGGTTAATTGACTGGCCAGGGCTGATGACATAGTGATTCCTTCTTTATTCGAGTTTTCAGGTGTTTGCAATCAGGCTTTAGTGTTATGTATGGAAGGGAAAACAACAAGCTATTCATTAGCTGACAAATTAAAAAGGAAAACCTATGCAACGCAGATTCACGACGCTTGCTCTGGCGTTAGCGGCCCTGACGGCCAGCTCGGCCATTAGCGCAAAAACGCTGGTCTACTGCTCAGAAGGATCGCCGGAAAACTTTAACCCGCAACTCTACACCTCCGGGACCAGCGTGGACGCCAGCGCGGTGCCGGTCTATAACCGACTGGTCGATTTCAAAGCCGGCACCACAGAACTGGTGCCGAGCCTCGCCGAAAGCTGGGAAGTCAGCGAAGATGGGAAAGTTTATACTTTTCATTTACGCAAAGGCGTTAAATTCCAGAGTAATAAATATTTTAAACCCAGCCGCGATTTTAATGCCGACGACGTTATTTTTTCGTTTATGCGGCAAAAAGATCCTCACCATCCTTATCATAATATCTCCAGCGGCAATTACTCCAATTTTGAAAGCCTGGAATTTGGCCAGTTAATTACCGCGATTGATAAGCCTGATGAATATACGGTGCGTTTCACGCTGGCCCATCCCGAAGCGCCCTTTGTGGCCGATCTTGCCTGGTATTTCGCTTCTATTTTATCGGCGGAATATGCCGATACGATGCTAAAAGCCGGCACGCCAGAGCGCGTGGATATGGACCCGATTGGTACCGGACCTTTCAAACTCGCGCAATATCAAAAAGATTCCCGAATTCTTTTCACCGCGTTCCCGGAATACTGGCAGGGGAAGGCGCATATCGATCGTCTCATTTTTAGTATCACGCCGGACGCCTCGGTGCGCTACGCCAAGCTGGAGAAAAACGAGTGTCAGGTGATGCCGTTCCCCAATCCGGCCGACCTGCCGCGAATGAAAGAGAACAACGCGATCAACCTGATGAGCAAAGCGGGCCTTAACACCGGTTTCCTGGCGTTTAACACCCAAAAAGCGCCGCTGGACAACGTTAAGGTGCGTCAGGCCCTGGCGATGGCGATCAATAAACCGGCGATCATTGAAGCGGTGTTCCACGGTACCGGTACGGCGGCGAAAAACCTGCTGCCGCCGGGCGTATGGAGCGCGGATAGCCAGCTGAAGGATTATGACTACGACCCGCAGAAAGCCAAAGCGCTGCTGGCGGAATCGGGCGTTGCGGGGCCAATTACCATCGATCTGTGGGCGATGCCGGTGCAGCGACCCTATAACCCGAATGCCAAACGCATGGCCGAAATGATCCAGGCCGACTGGGCGAAAATTGGCGTGCAAACGAAAATCACAACCTATGAGTGGGGTGAATACTTAAAGCGGGTGAAGGATGGCGAACATCAGGCGGCGCTGATGGGCTGGACGACCGCGACCGGCGATCCGGATAACTTCTTCGGCCCACTCTTTACCTGCCAGTCGGCGAACGGCGGGTCAAACTCGGCAAAATGGTGCTATCAGCCGTTTGATAAAATTATCGCCGAGGCAAAATCGATAACCGATCGCCAAAAACGCGAAGCGCTCTATCGCCAGGCGCAGCAGATGATGCATGACCAGATGCCGGCAGTCATGATTGCCCACTCGACAATATTTGAACCGGTGCGTAAAAACGTGTCAGGCTACGAAATAGACCCCTTTGGCAAGCATATTTTTTATCAGGTTGATATCAGATAAACAGCCAATCACGGCCCGCCGGTAACGGCGGCTTTATTTTTTCCAGCTACTTGACGTAGCACCGCTTTTGCCACAAAACTTACCCCTGTTATTTGCTATAACTCTTGCCGATAAATGGTATTCACAGGGATTAACCTATATGCGTACTCCGTTATTTTTTAAAGTCGCCGCGCTTGCTGGCCTGTTAGCATTGGCCGGCTGCTCATCCAAAATCGCTCAGCCGGAACAATATTCGGGATTTTTAAAAGATTACTCTAACTTAAAAGAAACCACCTCGGCGTCCGGCAAACCGGAACTGCGCTGGATTTCGCCGGATTACAATCCGAGCAACTATGACAATATCGTCTATAACCCGATCACCTATTACCCGGTACCAAAACCCACCACCCAGGTGGGCGAGAAGGCGCTCAGGGATATCCTGAATTACACCAATAAAGAGATGAAACAGGCTATTTCCGAGCGTAAACCGCTGGCAACCACCCCGGGCAAGCGCAGCCTGATCTTCCGCGGCGCCATCACCGGCGTGGATTCCAGCAAAGAAGGGCTGCAGTTCTACGAAGTGATTCCGGTGGCGATGATTATCGCCGGTACGCAGGCGGCAACGGGCCACCGTACCATGGACACCAACCTGTTTTTTGAAGGGGAGCTGATTGATGCGGCGACCAAAAAGCCGGTTATCAAAGTGGTCCGTAAGGGCGAAGGTAAAAACCTGTCCAACGAAAATACGCCGCTCACCGTCGAGACCCTGAAGCAGGTCATTGATGATATGGCGATTGACGCGGTGAAATTCGACCCCAATAACCGTTAATCAGGCGTAGCCGTGAATAAAGGCGCTAGTGGTTGATAGCGCCTTTTTCATTTCTCCTCGACGGCAGCGCGAGCGTCAGCAGCGATCCGAGCGAACCCAGGCCAGCCTGCGCCGCAGCAGCCACTGCTCCGGGCGAGCGAACATCACCAGATTTCCGACCAGGATCAGCGCCAGTCCGGCCACGGCGCTACTGTGCCAGACGTAACCTTCATAAAAAGTCGAAATGGTCAGCGCGACGAGTGGAAACAGCAGGGTGCTGTATGCCGCTTTACCCGCGCCGATTCGCCCCACCAGCGTAAAATAGGCGCCAAAGGCAATCACCGAGCCAAACACGGCGAGATACAGTAGCGCGCCCATATAGCTGAGGGTCCACTGCGGCGCGAAATTATCACCGCGAACCAGCGCGATCGCGCCCATTACCAGAGTGCCGTAAAGCATGGCCCAGCTGTTGGTGGTCAACGTCTCCAGACCGCGGCGCTGGTGGCGGATGCTGAGCATATTGCCGAGCGAAAACCCATAGGTGCCCAATGCGCTGAGGGCAATACCCAGCAGGAGCGAGGCGTTCAGGCCGCTGGCCCATAAATCATCCCAGAATAGCGTCACGATCCCCGCCAGCCCCAGCGCGGCGGCCAGCCAGAATCGGCCCGGAGGCTGCTGGCGATAGAAGAGAAAGCTATTGATCGCGTTAAACAACACCGCCATGGAGAAGATCACCGACTCCAGCCCGGTATTGATATACGCGGCGGCGGTATAGAAACACCAGAAATTAAAGCAGAAAACGCAGCAGCCCTGTAGCAGGCAAAAGAGATGGTCGCGCGCGGCCAGCGGCCGCAGGCGGCGGGTAACCAGCAGAATGGTCAACATCGCGACGCTGGCGACGGCGAAGCGCCAGAAAATAGACACCGGCGCGGCAACCGGCCCCTGCTGCAAAAAGATAGCAATCCAGGTGGTGCCCCAGATAACCACGACCAAACCGTAGAGTAATGCGTTCAAAATGTCTCTCCTGTGAGTGTTGTACCGGTCATTCTGCGGCCCGGGCGAATTCGGCGCTGTCATCAGCTTGTCGCCGACTTGCAAATTCTTGCGCTTATTTTTCATTAGCGGCGGGGGAATGCTGGTATCTGCCGGCGACTCTTCTTAGACTAGCGATCTGCGGAATCTGAACTGTGAAGGCTATGGCTTACGGGACTTTCGAAACATTGCGTCAAAAAAATGCCGTGCTGCGGGGGACGGTGAACCTCAACTCCGGTATTCAGCTGGCGGCGTGGTATAACAATCTTGATACCATCACGGTACAAAGTGACCACCATACCCTGAGCCTCTATATTGCCGATGGCTACGAAAGCTACCAAAAAACGCCCCACGGCTGGAAAAACGGCGGCGGGCCGGATCGTTTTTGCCTGATGCCGAAAGGCGATGAGAGCACCTGGGATATCCGCGGCGATCTCTCTTTTGTGCATCTTTACTGCACCGATGAGCACCTGCGCCGGGTAGGCGAGCAGATTTGGGACCGCAGCCCGGCCTCGTTCACGCTGCAGGAGAAAACGTTTTCCAGCGATGACAAAATCACCGCCGTCTACCGCCAGTTTCTCCTCGACAACGACTGGCAGCAGCAGGCGAATCAGCTGACGTTGAGTTCGGCCAGCACGCTGCTGCTCACTCACCTGATTCAGCACTATTCGAACGTTCAGTGGCGTTTACCGACCGTGACCGGCGGGCTGGCGCCGCACGTCTTGCGCAATCTGCTGGCATGGATTGAGGAGAACCTCGACCAGCCGCTCACTCTTGCCGAACTGGCGCAGGAAGCGGCGTTAAGCGAATACCATTTTGCGCGGATGTTTCGCCAGTCGATGAAGATGGCGCCGCACCAGTACGTTATGCAGCGCCGGATGGTTAAAGCGCAGGCGCTGATTAGCCAGAGTCGGCTGCCGTTAACCGATATCGCCATGGCCTGCGGTTTTAGCAGCGCCAGCCACTTCAGCAACCGGGTGAAAAGCGCCACTGGCCTGACGCCCTCGCAGCTACGCGCGGCGCAGCGTTGACAGCAAAACGTAGCTGACGCCGCCGAGAACCAGCCCCCAAAACGCTGAGCCGATACCGGCCAGCGTCACGCCGCTGGCGGTGACCAGAAACGTTACTACCGCCGCATCGCGCTCACTCTCATGATTCAATGCCTGAAACAGGCTGCCGCCGATGGTACCGAGCAGCGCCAGCCCGGCAAGCATCTGGACCCACGCTATCGGCAGCGCCGACATCAACGAGGTGATTGAGCCGCCAAATATCCCCGCCAGCAGATAAAACACGCCCGCCGCCGCCGCCGCGAGCCAGCGTTTTTGCGGGTCCGGATGGGCTTCCGGGCTCTGGCAAATCGCGGCCGTAATGGCGGCGATGCAGATCGAGTAGACCCCGAAAGGCGACAGCAGCAGCGCCAGGCCGCCGGTGACGACAATAAGCGTTGAAGCGGGGACCCGATAGCCTGAGGCCTGGAGGGTGGCGAAGCCGGGGGCGTTTTGCGACGCCATGGTGACGAGGAAAAACGGTATACCGACGCTGATCAACAGCGCCGGCGTGAATTCAGGGGCGATCCAGGAAGGGGCGACAATGCTGAAGTTTATTTGTGACGTTGTCACTTCTCCGCTCAATCCGGCCACCGCGCTTCCTGTCAGCAGGGCGGCGACAACCGCGAAGCGGGGAAGCCAGGCTTTGCACAGTAACCATACGGCTAACATACTGCCGCATAACAGCAGATTAGCCTGCAGGCTGGCGAAAGCCTGCATGCCAAAGCGCAGCAATATGCCGGCCAGCATCGCCGCCGCCAGCGAATGGGGAATAATCTTCATGAGCCGGGCAAATATGCCGGTGATGCCGCAAAGCACGATTAAGGCGTTGGCAAAAATAAAGACGCCAACCGCCTGGGAGAGCGTGACCCCCTGCAGACCGCTGACCAGCAGCGCCGAGCCGGGGGTTGACCAGGCCGTCAGGATGGGCACCTTTCGCCAGACGGTGAGGGCCAGGGTGCTGATGCCCATTCCCAGACCTAAGGCGGTCATCCAGCCAGCGATTTGCGCAGCATCGGCGCCTGCCGCCGCCGCTGCCTGCCAGATAATGGCGGCAGAGCTGGCATAGCCGACCAGCACGGCGACGAAGCCGGCGAGCAGACTCGGAAAAGGGAGAGTGAAAGAGCGCATGGGGGTGCCTTGTGCGTTATAACGGTCGGTATAATGTAGCATTGTGCGTTATAACGCACAACTGGCTTTTCGGCAACGCCAGACCTGGATAGCGGAGCCCGGGTGAGCGCTATACGTCAATTCCCTGTAGAATCAGGTGAATGTGCGTATAATTCCTTCAGATATTATTGGGAGGTTGAATGGATATTGCGCAACACCTGTCGGCAACGTTAAAAACGCTGCGCCAGCAGCGCGGCTGGAGCCTGTCGCGCCTGGCGGAAGAGACCGGCGTGTCGAAGGCCATGCTGGGCCAGATTGAACGCAACGAATCCAGCCCGACGGTAGCGACGTTATGGAAAATCGCCACCGGGCTTAACGTGCCGTTTTCCGCCTTTATCGTTGCCGATGAGGCCGGTGAACCGACGGCATTTGATCCCCAGCAGCAGGCCATGGTGGTCACGCCGCTATTCCCTTGGGACCCGGTGCTGCGCTTCGATCACTTCTCCATCACCCTGGCCCCGGGCGCGCTGAGTGAGTCAACGCCGCATGAGCAAGGGGTTATCGAACATGTGGTGGTGATTAGCGGTGTGCTGGATCTTTGCCTGCAGGACAGCTGGCAATCGCTGCAGCCAGGGGAAGGGCGGCGTTTCGCCGGCGATTTAGCGCACGCCTATCGCAATAGCGGTGGGCAGACTGCCCATTTTCATTCGCTGATCCATTACCCGAAATAAAAAAGCCGCGAGTAAACTCGCGGCCAGGCAAATGACTGAGACAACAAATCACAACGTGACGAGGAAAATCCGGAATACGTGATGACTCTATCCTTAGGCACTTTTTCTGGGAAATATCTTTTCCTTCAATGCTTTGCTAAAAACTGAAAATTCCTTCCGCGGCGGCGATGGAAAATGTTTTGGTCTGCGCCAGGTTCTGACTACAATAGCCGCCATTTCGACCCCCTATAATGGATAACGACGAGCGTATGCGCCTGCAAAACCATCATCTTGAACTACTGAGTCCTGCCCGCGATGCCGGGATCGCCCGTGAAGCGATTTTACACGGCGCGGATGCGGTCTACATCGGCGGGCCGGGCTTTGGCGCGCGCCACAACGCCAGCAACAGCCTGAGCGATATCGCCGGTCTGGTACCGTTTGCCCATCGCTACGGCGCGAAAGTGTTCGTGACCCTGAACACCATTCTTCATGATGATGAGCTGGAGCCGGCGCAGCGCCTGATAACCGACCTGTATGAAACCGGCGTCGACGCGCTGATTGTCCAGGATATGGGGGTCATGGAGCTGGATATTCCGCCGATTGAGCTGCACGCCAGCACCCAGTGCGATATCCGCAGCGTTGAGAAAGCGAAATTTCTCTCCGACGTCGGCTTCAGCCAAATCGTGCTCGCCCGCGAGCTGAATCTTCAGCAGATCAAAGCGATTTACGATAACACCGACGCGACCATTGAGTTCTTCATCCACGGCGCGCTGTGCGTGGCCTATTCCGGCCAGTGCAATATTTCCCATGCTCAGACCGGGCGGAGCGCCAACCGCGGCGACTGCTCGCAGGCCTGCCGTCTGCCCTATACCCTGAAAGATGACCAGGGCCGCGTGGTGGCGTATGAAAAGCACCTGCTGTCGATGAAAGACAACGATCAGACCGCCAACCTGGCCGCGCTGATCGATGCCGGGGTACGTTCCTTCAAAATTGAAGGCCGCTACAAAGATATGAGCTATGTGAAGAACATCACCGCGCACTATCGCCAGATGCTCGACGCCATTATTGACGATCGCGGCGACCTGGCCCGCGCCTCGGCGGGGCGTACCGAACACTTCTTTGTTCCGTCAACGGATAAGACCTTCCATCGCGGCAGCACCGACTATTTTGTCAACGCGCGCAAAGGCGATATTGGCGCGTTTGACTCGCCAAAGTTTATTGGTCTGCCGGTGGGGGAAGTCCTGAAAGTCGGTAAAGATTTTCTCGACGTTGAGGTGAGCGAAACGCTGACCAACGGCGACGGCCTGAACGTGATGATCAAACGTGAAATCGTCGGCTTTCGCGCCAACACGGTGGAGAAAACCGGCGAAAACCGCTATCGCGTATGGCCGAACGAGATGCCCGCGGATTTACACAAAGTGCGTCCGCATCAGCCGTTAAACCGCAACCTCGATCATAACTGGCAGCAGGCGCTGCTGAAAACCTCCAGCGAGCGCCGCATCGCCGTCGATATCGAACTGAGCGGCTGGCAGGAGCAGCTGGTCCTGACGATGACCAGCGAAGAGGGCGTGAGCGTCACCCACACGCTGGACGGCGAGTTTGCCGAGGCGACCCAGGCGGAGAAAGCGCTGGCGAACCTGCGCGATGGCGTGGCGAAGCTCGGCCAGACTCTTTACTATTCGCGCAATGTTGAGATTAACCTGCCCGGCGCGCTGTTCGTGCCAAACAGTCTGCTGAACCAGCTGCGCCGTGAAACGGCGGAAATGCTTGATGATGCGCGTCTGAAGGCCGTGGTGCGCGGCAGCCGCAAGCCGGTTTCGGTGCCGCCGCCGGTCTATCCGGAAACGCATCTGTCGTTTCTGGCTAACGTCTACAACCACAAAGCGCGCGAGTTTTATCAACGTTACGGCGTTCAGCTGATCGACGCCGCCTATGAAGCTCATGAAGAGAAGGGCGACGTGCCGGTTATGATTACCAAGCACTGCCTGCGCTTTGCCTTCAACCTGTGTCCGAAACAGGCCAAAGGTTCGATTAAAAGCTGGAAAGCGACGCCAATGCAGCTGATCCACGGCGATGAAGTGCTGACGCTGAAGTTTGACTGCCGCCCATGCGAAATGCACGTGGTCGGTAAGATAAAAAACCATATCCTGAAAATGCCGCTGCCGGGCAGCATCGTGGCGTCAGTGAGTCCCGATGAGCTGATGAAAACCCTGCCGAAACGCAAGGGCGCCTGATAACGAAATCGCTACTGGTAGTGATGCATTTTTGGTTTCCGCGCATTCTGCCAGTGGTGCTGCTCGCGCAGGTCGGAGGCGGCGTCTTCCGCCTGGCTGCGCAGCTCGTCGCTATCGGCTTCGTGCTGTAACTGCTGTTCGAGACTCTGTACCGGGAAGAAATCGTGTCCGTGCTGGCGGGCCAGCACGTGCCCGGAAAACAGGGCGCACGCCAGCAGTAATGTTGAAACGCTTCTTCTGAACATCTCTTTTTCCATGCTATCGGCGAATGAGGCTACTATGCCAGGGGCTGGGTGAGCTTATTACGTCGGTTGTCAAAGAAGAGAAAAGGCTTTGTCAGCATCGCCTGACGGATGGCGAAAAAAAGCCCGATGGTGTCGCCATCGGGCCGAATAACATAACGTGACGGGCGGATCAGGCCTTCAGCCCGGCGGCCGTCATCAGCAGCCGAAATCCCATGCTTACCGCCGCCAGCGCCAGCACGCTGCCTCCCCACAGGACCACCATCCATAATGTGCGCTTAAGCCATACTCGTTGCATCAGTGATACCCCTCGCCGTGTTGAACTTTGCCGCGAAAAACGTAGTAGCTCCAGAAGGTGTAGCCGAGGATCACCGGCAGAATAAGCAGCGCGCCAACCAGCATAAAGCCCTGGCTTTGCGGCGGCGCGGCGGCCTGCCAGAGGGTGATGCCCGGTGGAATAATATACGGCCAGATACTGATTCCCAGCCCGCTAAAGCCGAGAAAGATCAGCCCCAGCGTGAGGACAAACGGCAGCAGGTGGCTGGCGCTGTTGCGCAGCGCTCGCCACAGCCAGGCGCTTATCGCCGCGACCAGCAGCGGTACCGGCAGCAGGAAGAAGAGATTTGGCAAGCTAAACCAGCGCTCGGCGATGGCCGTCTGCGCCAGCGGGGTCCAGATGCTGATGGCGACAATTACCGCCAGCAGCGCCAGCAGCAAACCGCGCGCGGTCACGCGCATATTGCGGTGGAGCGCATTCTCGCTCTTCATCACCAGCCAGCTGGCGCCCAGCAGCGCATACGCAATGCACAGTCCCAGGCCGCAGAACAGGGTAAACGGCGTAAACCAGTCAAACATCCCGCCGCTGAAGCTGCGGCCGCTGACCGCGAAGCCGTTGATCACCGCGCCGACGACCATCCCCTGGGTGAAGGTGGCCAGAATCGAACCGCCCATAAAGGCGCGATCCCAGAACGGGCGGTGCGATGGCGTCGCGTTAAAGCGGAATTCAAAAGCGACGCCGCGGAAAATAAGCCCGATCAGCATCAGGGTAAGGGGGATCGCCAGCGCGTCGATAATTACCGCATAGGCCAGCGGAAAAGCGCCAAACAGGCCCGCGCCGCCGAGCACCAGCCAGGTCTCGTTGCCATCCCAGACCGGCGCGACGCTGTTCACCATGACGTCGCGATCCGCCGCGTCCCGCGTGGTACTGAATAAAATGCCAATGCCCAGGTCGAAGCCGTCCATCACGATATACATCAGGGTGGCGAAGACGATGATGACAAACCAAATAACCGATAAATCGATACCCATTACCAGGACTCCTTCTGCTGTACATGGTCCGTTGCGGCGGAAAGCGGGCGGGCAGGCGTACCGGCGCCAGGCGGCTGAGCGTCCTGCGGCCCTTTGCGAATCAGACGCAGCATATAGCTATAACCGACGCCGAATACCGAAGCGTAGACGACGATAAACGTCAGCAGACTGATGGACATATGCAGGTCGCCGTGAGCGGAGACGGCATCTGCGGTACGCTGTACGCCGTAGACGACCCACGGCTGGCGGCCCACCTCGGTGGTCACCCAGCCCGCGAGGATAGCGATAAGCCCCGATGGCCCCATCCATAGCGCAAAGCGTAAAAAGGGTCGGGAGTGATAGAGGCGACCGCGATAGCGCAGCCACAGGGCCAGCGCGCCGAGCAGGATCATCAGCATGCCGAGGCCGGCCATCAGACGGAAGGACCAGAACACGATGGTGGCGTTAGGGCGATCTTCCGCCGCGAACTCTTTCAGCGCGGGAACCTGTTTATCCAGGCTGTGGGTGAGGATCAGGCTGCCGAGGGCCGGGATTTCCAGACCATAGCGCGTCCGTTCCTGCTGCATATCCGGCCAGCCGAACAGCAGCAGCGGGGTGGGTTCTCCGGGGATATTCTCCCAGTGACCCTCGATAGCGGCGATTTTCGCCGGTTGGTGCTTGAGCGTATTCAGCCCGTGCATATCGCCAATCATGGCCTGAACCGGGGCGACAATCAGCGTCATCCACAGCGCCATGGAGAACATCGCGCGAACGGCGGGCGTGTTGTTGCCGCGCAGCAGGTGCCAGGCGGCCGATGCACCGACGAACAGCGCGCTGCTGAGAAAGGCCGCCACCGACATATGCAGCAGACGGTAGGGAAACGACGGGTTAAAGATAACCGCGAACCAGTCCACCGGCACCACCTGGCCATTGACGATCTCAAACCCCTGCGGCGTTTGCATCCAGCTATTGGACGCGAGGATCCAGAAGGTGGAGATTATCGTCCCCAGCGCCACCATGCAGGTGGCGAAGAAGTGCAGGCCCGGCCCGACGCGGTTCCAGCCGAACAGCATGACGCCGAGGAATCCGGCTTCAAGGAAGAAGGCGGTCAGAACTTCGTAGGTCAGCAGCGGGCCGGTTATGCTCCCGGCAAACTCGGAGAATCCGCTCCAGTTGGTACCAAACTGGTAGGCCATGACCAGACCTGAGACCACTCCCATGCCGAAGTTGACGGCGAAGATTTTCGACCAGAAGTGGTAGAGCGAGCGCCAGGTCGGGTTTTTCGTTTTTAACCATAAGCCTTCGAGAACCGCCAGGTAGCTGGCTAACCCGATGGTGATGGCGGGGAAGATGATATGAAATGACACGGTGAAGGCGAACTGGATCCGCGCCAGGTGGAATGCATCAAGACCGAACATGCAGAACTCCGCAATAAAATTGATTCAGCGCAATTCTAGGCCTCCGCTATGGCGGATAGCAGGAACAGAAACCCTGTTTTTATCTATAACAGTTATGGATTTGAGTTTCGGTTATCTTGTGATAAATCCTTTTTTCTAAAATCAAGCTATTTCACACCCGCGGATAGTATGTTATTTTAATTAGACGTTAGCGCTGCAAGTCAGCATTTAAACGTTCCTTTGGGTAAGCAATATTTATATATCTATTATAAATATAGATGTGCTGAATAATTCATAAATTGTGTATCAATCCTACAATAAAATAATTGATTGTTTTTACTGCACGCACGTATGCCTTCATTAACGCTGGTTTCGTATGCTGTGGGTTTTAATCTGGGATTTTAACTCAGCCTGATTTGAGCGCTGAGTTAAGGATATGTTTAATACATACCCGTAATTTTATGGGTTGTTATTGGATAGTGTATTTATTGATTATATTTTACAGAGGATGTGATTGTGTCGACTAATGGACTTCGTAGCTTATGTACTGTTTTGTTAATTATGACTTTTTTCTGGATACTGGTTGTTAGTGGGATGGTTATGCTATTTTAAATAATAGCTTATCGTTTAATCACCTGAGTTTATTCTGCATCAGGTGGATATATGAGCAATAAACGAATGGCTTAGCTGTAAGTAATTCGTGCTATCGCCAATGCCAATCTTTGTAAATAGGTCAGTATATAAATACTGGCCTATTTTATAAACTGATATACAATTGTGCTGACATTTTCTTGCGGATTGTTATATGAAAAAGTACCAGCAGCTGGCGCAGCAGATTACCGAACAGATTGGCCTTGGGGTGTGGTTACCCGGCGACCGGCTGCCCTCACTGCGGGAACAGGTGGTCAGCAGCGGGATGAGTTTCATGACCGTCAGCCACGCCTACCAGCTGCTGGAAAGCCAGGGCCGGATCATTGCCCGCCCGCAGTCCGGCTATTATGTCGCGCCGCAGCCGATCAAACAGCGTCAGCCTGAGCCGCCCGCCCAGGTGACGCGCGATGAGTCCGTTGATATCAATACCTACATCTTCGAGGTGCTGCAGGCCAGCCGTCAGGCGTCCATGCTGCCCTTTGCCTCCGCTTTTCCCGATCCGCGCCTGTTTCCGCTGCCGCAGCTTAACCGCTCTCTGGCGCAGGTCAGCAAAACCGCCACCGCCATGAGCGTGATTGAAAACCTGCCGCCGGGGAATGATGAACTCCGCCATGCCATTGCCCGCCGCTACGCGCTGCAGGGAATGAATATCTCGCCGGATGAAATCGTCATCACCGCCGGAGCGCTGGAGGCGTTGAACCTTAGCCTGCAGGCCGTTACTGAACCGGGCGATTGGGTCGTTGTGGAAAACCCCTGCTTCTACGGGGCGCTGCAGGCGCTGGAGAGGCTGCGCCTGAAGGCGCTGTCGGTGGCGACCGATGTCAAAGAGGGCATTGACCTCGACGCGCTGGAGCAGGCGTTGCAGAATTACCCGGTTAAAGCCTGCTGGCTGATGACCAACGGGCAAAACCCGCTCGGCTTTACCCTCAGCGCGGAGAAAAAAACGCAGCTGGTCGCGCTGCTGGCGCGCTACAAGGTGATGCTGATTGAAGATGATGTCTACAGCGAGCTCTATTTCGGCCGCGAGAAACCGCTGCCGGCAAAGTACTGGGATCGCGACGACATGACGCTGCACTGCAGCTCTTTTTCCAAGTGCCTGGTGCCCGGGTTCCGCATTGGTTGGGTGGCGGCGGGCAGACACGCCCGACGCATTCAGCAGCTACAGCTGATGAGCACGCTCTCAACCAGTTCACCCATGCAGCTGGCGCTGGTGGATTACCTCTCGACCAAGCGCTATGACGCCCATTTGCGGCGTTTGCGCCGCCAGCTTGCCGAGCGCAAGCAGCTGGCCTGGCAGGCGCTGCTGCGCCATCTGCCCGCTGAGGTGAAAATCCATCATAGCGACAGCGGCTATTTTCTCTGGCTTGAGCTCCCCGCCGGGAGCGACGCGGGGGAGCTGAGCGCCCGCGCGCTGGCGTATAATATCAGCATTGCGCCGGGGAAAATGTTTTCCACCTCCGCCAGCTGGACCGCATTTTTTCGCTTTAATACCGCGTGGGGCTGGGGCGAAAGAGAGGAACAGGGGGTTAAGCGGCTGGGCGAACTGATTCGCGAGATGCTGGCGTAGCTGGGATGGCGGTCCGCTTGCCCGGGCAGGGGAAGTTTATTGGCGCCCGGGCAAGCGCAGAATATCCCTGACCGGTCCGGCCGCCACCCGGCAAAAAACCGCGGCGGCAGAGAAAACGGTTTTTTCATTTATCCGGGGTTTTGTTTATATCCAGCGGTTATCACTTTCCTTAAAAATATGCCGCTGACGCAGGCTGAATATCATGCCCGTTATTATTGTTTCGCGGTAAACCATATGAAATTTGCATAGTCATATTAACTCGCTAACCGCTTGTCTATAATCCGCAAAGTCAGCCCGTGTCGCACGTTTTGTGCGTAATGCGCCCCTTGTCACAACCTGAATAAATTTCCCCGGGAGGCCATAGCGCGCCGTCTACTGTTATTAAGGGAGATATTTTTACGGCATGGCTGCCGCTCATTTTCTTGTGACAGGAGTAAGACCCGATGAGCAAAAAAATTGCCCGTGGCAGCCTTTGCGTGCTGGGTATGGTTTGCCTGACGGCGCAGGCCGCCGAGCCGCCGACATCTCTCGATAAAGGCGAAGGCCGTCTCGATATTATCGCCTGGCCGGGATATATCGAACGGGGACAGACCGATAAAAGCTACGACTGGGTAACCCAGTTTGAAAAAGAATCCGGCTGTCAGGTCAACGTCAAAACCGCCGCCACGTCCGACGAGATGGTCAGCCTGATGGCGAAAGGCGGTTATGACCTGGTCACCGCGTCCGGCGACGCCTCGCTGCGCCTGATTATGGGCAAGCGCGTGCAGCCGATTGACACCGCGCTGATCGCTAACTGGAAGTCCCTCGACCCGCGCGTGGAAAAAGGCGCGTGGTTCAACGTCAACGGTAAGGTTTACGGCACTCCCTACCAGTGGGGGCCGAACCTGCTAATGTACAACACGAAAACCTTCCCGACGCCGCCGGACAGCTGGAGCGTGGTGTTCGTCAAACAAAACCTGCCGGATGGTAAAACCAACCTGGGCCGCGTGCAGGCCTATGACGGGCCGATTTATATTGCCGATGCCGCGCTGTTCGTCAAAGCCACCCAGCCGCAGCTGGGCATCAGTGATCCCTATCAGCTTACCGAAGCGCAATATCAGGCGGTACTCAAGGTGCTGCGCGATCAGCACGCCCTGATTCATCGCTACTGGCACGATACCACCGTACAGATGAGCGATTTTAAAAACGAAGGCGTCGTGGCCTCCAGCGCCTGGCCCTATCAGGCCAACGGTCTGAAGGCGGAAGGTCAGCCGATTGCGACCGTTTTCCCGAAAGAGGGCGTCACCGGCTGGGCGGATACCACCATGCTGCATAGCGACGCGAAACACCCGGTCTGCGCCTATAAATGGATGAACTGGTCGCTGACGCCGAAAGTGCAGGGGGATGTCGCGGCCTGGTTTGGTTCGCTACCGGTGGTACCCGAGGGGTGCAAAGCCAGCGCGCTGCTGGGGGGCAAAGGCTGCGAGACCAATGGTTACAACGAATTTGCCAAAATCGCGTTCTGGAAAACGCCGGTAGCGGAAGGCGGGAAATTTGTTCCCTATAGCCGCTGGACCCAGGATTACATTGCGATTATGGGCGGTCGTTAAGTCGCCGGAGGCGAAGAACATGCACGCGGTAGAGTTCGATAATGTTTCGCGGCTGTACGGCGACGTGCGGGCGGTGGACGGCGTCAGCATCGCCATTCGCGATGGCGAATTTTTCTCCATGCTGGGGCCCTCCGGCTCCGGCAAAACCACCTGCCTGCGCCTGATTGCCGGGTTTGAACAGCTTTCGGGCGGCGCCATTCGCATTTTTGGTAAAGCGGCCAGCGAACTGCCGCCGTGGCAGCGCGACGTGAATACGGTGTTCCAGGATTACGCGCTGTTTCCTCATATGTCGGTCCTCGATAACGTCGCCTACGGGCTGATGGTCAAAGGCGTCGGTAAGAAAGCGCGGCATGCCCGCGCGCTGGAGGCGCTGGAGAAGGTCGCGCTCGCGTTTGTCCACGCGCGCAGGCCATCGCAGCTTTCCGGCGGCCAGCGCCAGCGGGTGGCGATCGCCCGCGCGCTGGTGAATCAGCCGCGCGTCCTGCTGCTGGATGAGCCGCTCGGGGCGCTGGATTTAAAACTGCGTGAACAGATGCAGCTGGAGCTGAAGAAACTGCAGCAGGCGCTGGGCATTACCTTTATTTTTGTGACCCACGATCAGGGCGAAGCCCTGTCGATGTCCGAACGCGTGGCGGTGTTTAATAATGGGCGAATCGAACAGGTTGATGCGCCCCAGGACCTCTATTTGCGGCCTAAAACGGCGTTTGTGGCCGGCTTTGTCGGGACCGCCAACGTATTCAGCAGCGAGCAGGCGCACAAGCTGTGCGCGATGGCGGGAACGTGGTCGCTGCGCCCGGAACATATCCGGCTGAACGTTGCCGGGGAGATCCAGACGGAGGGCGTTGTGCAGGCGGTGCAGTATCAGGGGGCCGCGACCCGCGTCGAACTCAAGCTGGCGAACGGCGAGAAGCTGTTGGTGAGCCAGGCGAATAGTGATGGTCATGCCGCGCTAAACGCGCCGCCGGTAGGGCAAACGGTGCTGGCTTCGTGGTCGCGAGCGGCGATGGTGCCGCTGGAGAGCGGAGGCTGATATGACGATGGCGATTCCGTCCGCCACCACCGGGCGCGTATCCGCGCTGTTCTGGCGTAAACCCTCGCTGGCCCTGTTTTTGCTTCTGCTTGGCCCGCTCATGTGGTTTGGCATTGTCTATCTGGGATCGTTGTTGACCCTGCTATGGCAAAGCTTCTACACCTTCGACGATTTCACCATGTCGGTCACTCACGACCTGACGCTGGCCAATCTGCAGGCGCTGTTTAACCCGGCGAACTACGACATCATTATCCGTACCCTGACGATGGCGCTGTCGGTGACCGTCGCCAGCGCGATTCTGGCCTTGCCTATGGCCTGGTACATGGCCCGCTATACCCGGGGCAAGATGAAGGCGTTTTTCTACATCGCCGTGATGCTGCCGATGTGGGCAAGCTATATCGTCAAAGCCTATGCATGGACGCTGCTGTTGGCGAAAGATGGCGTTGCGCAGTGGTTCCTGCGCCATCTTGGCCTGGAAAGCGTACTGAGCATGGTGCTGACGATCCCGGCGGTCGGCGGCAATACGCTATCGACGTCCGGACTGGGGCGCTTCCTGGTGTTCGTCTATATCTGGCTGCCGTTTATGATCCTGCCGGTGCAGGCCGCGCTGGAACGCCTGCCGCCATCATTGCTTCAGGCCTCCGCCGATCTGGGCGCTCGTCCGCGCCAGACCTTCCGCTACGTGGTGCTGCCGCTGGCGATTCCCGGCATTGCCGCAGGCTCGATTTTTACCTTCTCCCTGACGCTCGGCGATTTTATCGTGCCGCAGCTGGTGGGGCCGCCGGGGTTCTTTATCGGCAATATGGTCTATTCCCAGCAGGGGGCGATTGGCAATATGCCCATGGCGGCGGCGTTTACCCTGGTGCCTATCGTGCTGATTGCCCTTTATCTGGCGTTTGTGAAACGTCTGGGAGCGTTTGATGCACTCTGAACGCGCACCGCTGCTCCTGAAAGTGGCAACCTGGGGCGGGGTGATCTTTCTCCATTTCCCGCTGCTGATTATCGCGCTCTATGCGTTTAATACCGAAGACGCCGCCTTCAGCTTTCCGCCACAGGGCCTGACGCTGCGCTGGTTTAGCGAGGCGGCGGGGCGCGGGGATATTATCGATGCCGTGACGTTGTCACTTAAAATTGCCGCGCTCTCCACCGCTATCGCTCTGCTACTTGGCACGCTGGCTGCAGGTGCGCTATGGCGCAGCACGTTTTTTGGCAAGAACGCCGTCTCGCTACTGCTGCTGTTGCCGATAGCACTGCCCGGCATTATTACCGGACTGGCGCTGCTCACTGCCTTCAAGGCCGTCAATCTGGAACCCGGATTGCTGACGATCGTCGTGGGGCATGCGACGTTCTGCGTCGTTGTGGTGTTTAACAACGTTATTGCCCGCTTCCGCCGGACCTCCTGGAGCCTGGTGGAGGCGTCGATGGACTTAGGCGCCACGGGCTGGCAAACCTTTCGCTATGTGGTGTTGCCCAATTTGGGCTCGGCGCTGCTGGCGGGAGGCATGCTGGCGTTTGCCCTGTCGTTTGATGAAATTATCGTCACCACGTTCACCGCCGGGCACGAGCGCACGCTGCCGCTCTGGCTGCTCAATCAGCTCGGACGCCCGCGCGATGTCCCGGTGACCAACGTGGTTGCGCTGCTGGTGATGCTGGTGACGATGATGCCGATTCTGGGGGCCTGGTGGCTCACCCGTGACGGCGACGTCAGCGCTGAAAACGGAAAGTAAAATATCGATACAGGATAATGCTATGCAAAATAACCTTTTAATTAACGGTAAGTTAGTGGCTGGAGAAGGCGAGACCGTGCCGGTGTTTAATCCCGCCACCGGTGATGAGATCCTGTCGATTGCTGAGGCCACGGCGGCGCAGGTAGACGCTGCGGTTGAGGCTGCGGATCGGGCCTTTGTTAGCTGGAGTCAGACCACGCCGAAGTTCCGCGCCGAATGTCTGTTGTCGCTGGCGGACGTGATTACTGAACATGCGCAGGCGCTGGCTGAGCTTGAATCGCTCAACTGCGGTAAGCCGCTGCACTGCGTGGTCAACGATGAGCTACCGGCGGTCGTCGATGTCTTCCGCTTCTTTGCCGGCGCGGCCCGCTGTCTGCCGGGCATGGCGGCGGGTGAGTATCTCGAAGGCCACACCTCCATGATTCGCCGCGACCCGGTTGGCGTGGTGGCCTCCATCGCGCCCTGGAACTACCCGCTGATGATGGCGGCATGGAAGCTGGCCCCGGCGCTGGCGGCAGGCAACTGCGTGGTGATCAAACCCTCGGAGATCACCCCTTTAACGGCACTCAAGCTGGGTGAGCTGGCAAAAGACGTTTTCCCCGCCGGGGTGCTTAATGTGCTGTTTGGCCGCGGCGCCACGGTCGGCGATCCGCTGACCGCTCACGCGAAGGTCCGCATGGTGTCGTTGACCGGTTCGATCGCCACCGGCGCGCATATCATCGGCCATACCGCATCGTCGATTAAACGTACGCATATGGAACTGGGCGGGAAAGCGCCGGTTATCGTCTTTGATGACGCGGATATCGACGCGGTGGTGGAGGGCGTACGGACCTTTGGGTTCTATAACGCCGGCCAGGACTGTACCGCCGCCTGCCGGATTTACGCCCAGGCCGGAATTTATGACCAGCTGGTGGAAAAACTCGGCGCCGCGGTCGCCAGCCTGAAGATGGGCCCGCCGGAAGACGAAACGACAGAGCTGGGGCCGCTGAGCTCGCAGGCGCATCTGGACAGAGTCTGCGCCGCCGTCGATGCCGCCCGCGTGCTAGCGCATATTCAGGTGGTCACCGGCGGCAGCAAAGGGCCAGGCAACGGTTACTACTATCAGCCGACGCTGCTGGCGGGAGCGAAGCAGGAAGATGCGATTGTCCAGCGCGAGGTCTTCGGCCCGGTGATCAGTATTACCTCATTTCATGACGAAGAGCAGGCGCTGAGCTGGGCCAACGATTCGCAGTATGGTCTGGCTTCGTCGGTCTGGACCAGGGACGTCGGCAGGGCGCATCGCCTGAGCGCGCGTCTGCAGTATGGCTGCACCTGGGTTAACACCCATTTCATGCTGGTGAGCGAAATGCCGCACGGCGGGCAGAAGCTTTCGGGCTACGGCAAGGATATGTCGATGTACGGTCTGGAAGATTACACCACGATCCGGCACGTCATGATTAAGCACGGATAGGACGCGTTGGTGATAATCGCGAAGCGGACAGATTACCCTGCTAATAGTTAGTCATAGCAAAAAAAGCTAAAACGGAAGCGCTGGTTTATGAGAATATTCTCATGCCCCTTCAAGAGCTAAGCCATGATGAGTGCCGGAGATAAGCGCCGGATGGGGCTGGTACCCCCCAGGGTGCAGGATGCACCCTTAACGGGACACTGCAACGATTGATAATAATTCGTAAGCCCCTGCATGATATGCAGGGGCTTTTTGTTGTACGGTCGCTGCGGGTTTGTTACTGCGAGTGCGCCTGATATCGTAGCGTCATCAATTTATTACGTATCTGGTCATCTGGTTTTTCGAAAATGATTATCAGACTAACGTTTTGTTTTTTTGCTCGGTAAACTCGCCTGGCGACGTTCGCGAACATAGGAAAAAAGATTATAAATTGCAGCAATGAGTAAAATAAGCGCCACAATGAGAAGGGCGATTCCTGACATGTACCACCTCAAAAATAAATGAGTAAAAAACAAGCTTCGCATAACTTGTGATTATGAATGTATGATTTTGTGCTAAATAACGCAAATGATATTTCTTATCATTTAAAACCGGGCGGGGATGTCTGGCTGTTTGCTTTCGTTGTAATCTACTGATATATAGATTATTTCTAATTATGGATTCATTCTACTGCAATCATGGCTGCCCTGGAACCTGCTAATAATGATGATCGCATACCGGCATCGCGTCCAGGCGAGTATAAAGAACAGTAAACAATTCCCCACCGGTATGAAAAGCGCCTTTGTTTTTCACTGTACCGTTAAGCGTAGGTGGTCGTGCCGGGATGATATTAAGGCCCGGCATTAACCCTATTAATAATAATGTTATTGATATCGGCAGATGAAATTATTATGCCTGCGATCGGCAATATAAATCCGGTGAAATTTATTCGCGCGCGATAATCTTTAGATTCTGCGTAATTGTAATATTTATGTTAAATATTACGCATATCCAGGACGTGGATAAGAGAAAGGACGCAGGTTTGACTTTCTATAGCCGCTCATGCGAACATTCGGCGCAATTTGTTGCTTCGAAGTTGATATTGTTTTGAAAAAAATAGCGTGTTTCCTTTTTGTGGCCTGCGCCACGGCGATGCTTTACGGGAATTTTCCGGCCAAACAGATTATGGGCTGTGAAGAGCAGGGCGTCGCGGAACCGGTCTGCATGGCGGCCGCATGGGATAGTGAAAAAGTCGATCTTTTGCCGGCCTGGAATCCCGACGTCCAGAAGCTGATTACCGCGCAAAAGACCCTGTCTGCTGCGGAACCGGGGTCTTTCAAATCGTAAAAAAGCAGCCTTCACGGGCTGCTTTTTTAGGTTTCATTGCTGAGTAAAATCGCTAAAACCAACCAAAACGAACGGATAACAGGCCGATAAGCGCAAGTGCCGCGCCGACATTTATCAGAAGGACGGTTTTGCTGGAAACATCCATAACGCCACCTTTATAAATAAGCCTCTACATTTATAGTACGAGCTCAAAGTTTGCGCTATCGGACAAAGACGAATCGGGCGTTTTTCTGAAATTAACCCTGTTACCTGTTTTAAAATACCATAATCTCTGACGCACTCTGGGGGTGCGAAAAGGCATCGCGGTCGGCGAAAATGCCAGTCAGGGAAGGAAGAAGAAAAATGACGTTATACCAGAAAATGCTGATTTTTTACGGAGTTATGGGCTTCATCTGCGCGGTAATCAGCTGGTTCTTAACGAAAGAGAGCCGCTGGATCCGCCTGCTGGCGGCGCTGTTGATTGGTGCGACATGGCCGTTCAGTTTTCCCATGGCGCTGCTGGTCTCCCTGTTTTGAAGGAAAAATCGATGGCTCACTCTTGGTTATGACTGTATAAAAAAACAGTCATCACTCACGGAGCCTTTTCGATGCTTAGTTTTTACTCTTCACAGGCTGGCGCTATAGTGCGCTGGCTCGACCTGCCCGGTCGCGGCGACCCTGTTGTTTTTATCCACGGCCTGGGCTGCGCCTCGACCTATGACTATCCGCGCGTTGCCGCCGACCCGGCGCTGGCCGGGCGGCGAATGATTCTTGTCGATTTACCCGGTTTCGGCTACAGCGATAAACCCGAGTCCTTCGGCTACCGTATTGGCGATCAGGCCGGGGTGGTGGTTGAGCTGCTGGACCGCTTAGGGCTTGAGCGCTGCTATCTTTATGGCCACAGCATGGGGGGCAGCGTCGCGATTGAAGCGGCCGAGCGGCTCGCCGGACGGGTGCGGGCGCTGCTGGTGGCCGAGCCTAATCTCTATCCCGGGGGCGGCATGTACAGCAGACGTATCGCTGAACAAACTGAAGAACGCTTTATTGCTCGCGGCTACGCCGACATGCTGTCCGCCGACGCTTCGCCCTGGGCCGGCTGTCTGCAAAACAGCGCCCCCTGGGCGGTATGGCGCGGCGCGACCAGCCTGGTGAAGGGCGTTAATCCCTCCTGGTTTAGCCGCTTTATCCACTTATCCTGTCCTAAGGCTCTGATATACGGTGAAGATTCGCTACCGGCCCGGGAAGCGACGGATAGCGAAGCCGCCGGGATCCCGCTGCTGGTGATACCCCAGGCCGGGCACTCAATGGCGTGGGAAAACCCATCGGCGCTGGCCCGTACGCTGGCCGATTTTTACTCCACCATAGAGGCAGAAGCCTGATTCGTGATCGCCGCATATAAAAAGAAACTATATTTCATTTATTTTGATATATGGTTTCTTTTATTCATGGCGAGCGTGAAATGCGAAAAATCACTATCCTGGGTATCTCGGCTTTACTCTTTACACCGCTGCTTCTGCAAGGGTGCGCGACGCAAACTCCGCGCGGGACGACCTCCCGTCCGCAGCTTACTGCGGCAGAAGCGGCAACCTTCACCATTGAGCGCTATTTTGCGCAAGGCGGCGCGTTAAGTGCCCCCGATGGCCCCTGGTCGCCATCGCCAGTTCACCTCCCGCAAACCGAGAGTGCGTGGCGCGTGGCGCCGTCGGGAGCGCCGTTCACCCGCATTCAGCAGGCGGTTAACGCGGCAATAGACCAGCATGGGGCGCAGGAGGCGCGCATCTATATCCGCATCGAACCGGGCATCTATCGGGAGACGGTCTATATCCCTGAAGGCGCGCCGCCGATAACCCTCTACGGCGCCGGAGATAGTCCTGAAGAGGTGAGAATTGAGCTGGCAATAGACTCGCAGCTCTCGGTAGCGCGCTATCGCCAGCGGGTAAATAGCCAACAGCAATACCGCGAAGGCGATCCGGCATGGTATCAGTATGCGCTGTGCGCCGGGCGAACCAGCAAGACGATAGGCACCAACTGCGCGTCGGTGGTCTGGTCGCAAAGTGCGGATTTTCAGCTGCTGAATCTCAGCGTAGCCAATAGCCTGCTGGATACCGTCGACGGTGGGACGCATCAGGGCGTGGCGCTGCGGACGGACGGCGATCGCGTGCAGCTGGAGAACGTCCGCCTGCTCGGACGTCAGGACACGCTCTACGTAAATACCAGCAATCGGCGCAATGAGGCGGTAACCGACCGTATCAGCCGGGTATACGTGAAAGACAGCTACGTCGAAGGGGATGTGGACTACGTCTTTGGCCGGGCGAACGCCGTTTTTGATAACGTCCATTTTCACACCGTCTCAACGCGCCGCTCGCCCGAGGCATACGTGCTTGCGCCGAATACGTTGCCGGATAATCCATACGGCTTTCTGGTGAAGAATAGCCGCTTTACCGGTGACGGCGGCTATCAGGGCAACTTCAAGGCGAAGCTGGGCCGCGCCTGGGATCAGGGGGCGGGGAAGACCGGTTATTTAGCGGGTAAAACCGCTAACGGGCAGGTGCTTATTGCCAACAGTACTATCGATCAAAGCTACGATCGGCTTTCCCCCTGGGGCGCTGCGGCCACCACCGCCCGGCCGTTCCGCGGCAACACTTCCGCAGAACGGCAGCTTGATGATCTTGCCTTCAATCGCCTGTGGGAATTCAATAACCGCTGGCAGCCCTGAGGCTTAAAACGGGAGCTCGCGCGGGACCGTTTGCAGCGTTATCCAGCGTAGCTCGGTAAACTCGGCAATTCCCGCGCGTCCGCCAAAGCGGCCGTAGCCTGACGATTTGCAGCCGCCAAACGGCATTTGCGCTTCGTCGTGTACGGTGGGGCCGTTGATGTGGCAAATGCCGGTTTGCAGATTTTGCGCCAGGTTCCACGCCCTGGCGCTGTCCCGGCTGTATATCGCCGACGAGAGGCCATATTCGCTTTCATTGGCGACGGCCAGCGCTTCGGCTTCGTCCTTAACGCGAATAATCGATTTCACCGGACCGAACGACTCTTCATGCCAGATGCGCATTTCCCGGGTGACGCCATCAAGCAGGGTGGCGCGCATTTGCGTCGAATCGGATAGGCCGCCGGCCAGCAGGCGCGCCCCCTTCGCCAGCGCGTCCTCTATCAAGGCATTGCAGCGGGTGACGGTCTTCATGTCCACCACCGGGCCGAGCAGGCTGGCGGGCAGGGCGGCGGCGCGTCTGGCCAGCTGCGCCACAAACGCTTCCGCGACGGTCGCGTCAACGATGATGCGCTCGGTGGACATGCAGATTTGTCCGGCGTTGGCGAATGCGCCAAAAATTGCGCCTGCGGCGGCCTGTTCGAGATCGGCGTCATCCAGCACCAGCAGCGGCGCTTTGCCGCCGAGTTCCAGCACCGCGGGTTTCAGATGTTCGCCGCAGGTGCGGGCGATTATCCGTCCCACCGGCGTGGAGCCGGTGAAATTGATGCGGCGTACGGCGGGGTGGGCAATCAGTAACTCCACCAGCGCAGGCGCGTCGGCGGGGGCGCAGGTCAGATAATTGACCACGCCCGCGGGAAAGCCTGCCGCCGCCAGGGCATCGATAATCAGCCCCTGGGTCGCCGGTGAAAGCTCCGCGCCTTTGAGGATAACCGTATTTCCGCAGGCCAGCGGCGTGGCGATAGCGCGGGTCGCGAGGATTAATGGCGCGTTCCACGGCGCCATGCCAAGCACCACGCCTGCGCCCTGGCGGATGCCCAACGCCAGGTTTCCCGGCACGTTGGAAGGGATCACCTGGCCCTCAATTTGCGTGGTCAGGGCGGCGGCTTCGCGCAGGATATCGGCGGCCAGATGAACGTTAAAACCGGCCCAGTGCGCGGTGGCTCCCGTTTCCGCCGCCATCGCGGCGATAAATTTCGCCTCACGGCGCAGCATCTCTTCCGCGGCCTCCAGCAGGAGGCGTCGGCGCTCGGCGGGTACGGTATCGCGCCACTGCGGGAACGCCGCGCCGGCGGCAGCGGCGCAGCGGCGGGCATCCGCCAGGCTGGCGGCGCTGGCAACGGAGGCGCGTTCGTGCGTGAGCGGATTATCGCGGGTAAAGGTGGCATGACCTTCAGCATCATGCCACTGGCCGTTGGTGTACAGATTGCAGGTTATTGTCATTATTGGCTTCTCCTGGCGTTACGATTTGCCGAGTGTATCGGGTTGCGCCGCCGCGCGGTGGCGGTCGGGCGGTTATCGCCCGCTTTTTTCGTAACTTTGCGCAGGGTTCACATTTATGAAGAAGTTCGATGACGCCAATTGAGAGGATGTTGAATTTATCGTCGAAAACGCGGTTTTTAGCATAACCTGATAGCAATTGATTATTTGCCGGTTGAATTCTCCTGTGCTGTTATTAAAGGACTTATAACAAATTCATAAGGCTTATAACCATGTCTACAGGGAAAACGTTTCTTGCGCTGGCGTTGAGCGCGCTACTGCCGGCGGCAGGCGCCTGGGCGGCGGGCAACGATACGCTGGTCTATTGTTCCGAAGCTTCGCCGGAATCTTTCAACCCGCAGATTGCCAGCTCGGGACCATCTTTCGTCGCCAGTTCCCAGGTGCTTTATAACCGCCTGATAAACTTTGACCCGGTCAAAAATACGCCGATTCCCTCGCTGGCCACCGAATGGCGCGTCTCCCCGGACGGTAAAACCTGGACTTTCACCCTGCGTAAGGGCGTGCAGTTCAACAGCAACAAATACTTCAAGCCGACCCGTGATTTCAACGCCGATGATGTGCTGTTCTCGGTGCTGCGGCAGAAAGATGCCAACCATCCGTACCATAATGTTTCCCAGGGACATTACGAATACTTCCACGACGTTGGGCTGGATAAGCTGATCAAAGACGTCAAAAAAATCGATGATTATCACGTGCAGTTTGTGCTGAACGAGCCGAACGCGGCGTTCCTCGCCGACTGGGGAATGGATTTTGCGTCGATTCTGTCTGCCGAATATGCCGATGCGATGCTGAAAAAAGGCACCCCGGAGTATGTCGATACCTGGCCTATTGGTACCGGACCCTACGCGCTGCAGCAATATAAAGCGGATTCGCTGATCCGCTATGTCGCTAACCCGCACTACTGGGACGGTGACGTGCCGACCAAACACCTGATTTTCTCGATCACACCGAACGTTGAGACGCGGCTGGCGAAGCTGCAAACCAATGAATGCCAGATTATCCCCGCGCCGTCGCCGGTACAGTTCCCGGTGATTAAGGGCAATAAAGATCTGGCGCTGCATGCGGTTGAGGCGCTCAACGTTGGCTATCTGGCCTTTAATACCGAGAAAAAGCCGTTTGATAACGTACTGGTGCGCCAGGCGCTGAACTACGCTACCGACAAGCAGGCAATCGTGAAAGCGGTCTTCCTGGACTCCGGCAGCGTCGCGAAATCGCCGATCCCCGCCAATATGCTGGGCTATAAGAAAGATCTGCCTGATTACGACTACGATCCGCAAAAAGCGAAAGATCTCCTTAAGCAGGCCGGGCTGGAAAAAGGGGCCGAGGTCACCCTGTGGTCGATGCCGGTGCAGCGGCCGTATAACCCCAATTCCCGACGTATTGCCGAGATGATTCAAAATGACTGGAGCAAGGTTGGGATCAAAGCCAAAATCGTTACTTATGAATGGGGTGAATACCTCGCCGGCATGCGCAAAGGCGAGCACGACAGCGCGCTGTTTGGCTGGATGTCTGATAATGGCGATCCGGATAACTTCGCCGGCACCCTGTTAAGCTGCGATAACATTAAAACCGGCTCTAACGTTGCCCGCTGGTGCGATAAATCCTACGATGCGCTGGTGAAAAAGGCTATCCTGGTCAGCGACCCGCAGGCGCGCGCCGGACTCTACGCTCAGGCGCAGGAGATTTTTCAGCAGCAGGCCCCCTGGATCACCCTGGCGACCGGTAACACCTTCTACGCGACGCGCAGCAACGTGAGCGGCTACAGCGTGAGCCTGATGGGCAGCGATTTTTCCAAAGTTAAACTCAATTAAGCCGGAAGGAGAGAAGCATGTCGCATCTGGATGAGGTCGTCGCGCGCGTGGACGCCGCGATTGCCGAAAGCGTTATTAGCCATATGAATGAACTGCTGATCGCGCTGAGCGATGACGCGGGGCTGGGGCGGGAAGAGCGCTACGTTCAGCAGCAGCGTTTGCGTAACGCCATCGCCCACCACGGCCGCCAGCAGCACGAGGAGCAGGAAGCTCGCCGGGAGCAGCTGACCCGCGGCGGCGAGATTCACTAGTTACGCCGCTAGAACTGGCGCCTGGCCACCAGCCAGGCGCCGATAACCAGCATCACCGCCCCGCAGAGCGGGCCAACCAGCGCGCGTAGCGGGACGTGGTGCGCGCGAATCAGATCTATCACTAAGCCCCCAACCAGCTGGCTGGCAATCAATACCGCAATCGTGGTTGCCGCCCCGACGTTCTGATAGCCGCTGATGCTGGCAAAGACAAAGAACGAGCCCAGCAGACCGGGAATGAGCGTCCACCACTTTACGCTGACTGCCAGCTCCTGAAACCCCGCCGCGCCGTGCTTAAGCAGCAGTATTGTCACGAAAATCACGATGCCGACCAGCGAGTTAAGCAGCATGGCGATCAGGATGGTCGATGCGGACTGGGTAATGCGCACCATCAGCGTGTTTTGCAGCACCAGCCCGACGCCAGCGGCGATTAAACAGGCCAGGGTCAGCGTTTGATTCATGCGCTGCCGTCCGGATCGCGGCGATCGTCAAGCTGCAGCTGCATAAAGGTCAGATCCAGCCAGCGGCCAAATTTCGTGCCGACCTGCGGCATCTGCCCGGTGGTGATAAAGCCCAGCGTTTCATGCAGATGCAATGAAGCCTCGTTTTGCGCTTCAATGCCGGCGACCATGACGTGTTTATTCAGCCGTTTCGCCTCGGCGATAAGGGCGACGAGCAGGCTGCGGCCCAGCCCTTTCCCCTGATGATCGGGGTGGACATAGACGGAATGTTCGACGGTGTGGCGAAAGCCGTCAAAGGCGCGCCAGTCGCCGAAGGAGGAGTAACCGGTAATCACCCCGTTTTCTTCGCTCACCAGCACGGGATAACCGGCTATCTGCCGGGCTTCGAACCAGGCAATACGGTTGTCGGTATCGACGGTTTTGTCGTTCCAGATGGCGGCGGTATGGACGACCGCATGGTTGTAGATTTCAGCGATTGCCGCGCAATCATCTTTGCTGGCATGGCGGATGCTCATGGTAACCCTCAGGCTTGTACACTATAGTAGTACGATATTATTACAATAATGTACGCAAGGCTGTCATCTGTTTTGGCCATAAATTTTTCCTCTGGCCGGCCGGGTCCGTTGTGTGCGATGACTGCGCGACCCTGGCTTGCCTTCGCAGAAACATCATTCGTATTTATATTTCATGATTGGAGGATTTATTAAATATATTACTGTTAATCTGCCGTCATATCTTACATTTTTATTTACCGGATTTGGATTTTCCTGACATGCAGAAAAGAAATTACTTTTATCATAACTCCTTGATTATATTGGTGATGATGTAAATCATTGTGATGGCAGTCCGCTTTTTATTTTCACCCAATAGAACTAGTCTAACCCCTGAAGATATATTTCGGTTAAGCAGAGTGCATGTCGAGAAGTTATTCAATGTGGCTCTGTTGGATTTATATAACGATATTCTGTTTACACTATTATGCGTATTTATACGCAGGGAATGATTTTGCTAACAAGGGTGAAGCAATGGCGCGTACACAAAATATGAAGAAATTAATGCCGTCAATATTGGCAATGGCCATGGGGGCTATATTGGGCAATTCCGCTATGGCGGCTGAAACCACCGCGCTACAGGCGGCACCGGCTTATACCGCGACGCAGACTAAAGGGGAGACGCTGTGGAGCAATGACGATACGGCAATCGGTATTTTAGGATCCGTACGTTTAATGGCCAAAACGGACTCTAATCATACTCAGGAACATAATATACAGAATAATGACTCGCGGCTGGGGGTTGCCGTGCGGCATAATTTTGACCTGAACGGCCTGAGTAATTATGCCGTCGGTTATTATGAGACCGGCGTTCATGGTTTAGATTCCGCCACCGATGACCAGGGAAATGATGTTTATACCCGGCAGGTTTATGCCGGTATTGGCAATGACCGCTATGGCGTGGTGACCTTCGGCAAACAGTATGCTCCCACGGACTGGGGGCTGGGTATTGATACGACTTATGCCTGGGGCGGTAAAGCGAAACATGATACCGCCGGAATGTCGACGGATATTATTAATTCCGCGGCAATCTATTATTACAATGATAAAAATATGACGATTGGCGTCATGGGGCAAGGCAATGACAACGTCGACAGCATCGGCTTTGCGGCCTACGGCGATGGGCCGAACCTGCATGACGCTTACCGCGATGGTTCAGCCACCGTTCACGGCGGCGCCGCGGTTGCCGCGCAGTACCGTTGGGATAACGGCTTCTCCGTCTCCAGCGCGGTGGCGTATAACAATTACACGGTAAATAGCGGGTCAGTCAGCGGCTGCCAGAATTTTGGCCCTAATGGCCACTGTTTTAATTACACCGATAATAACGGCGATGCCTATGACGGCAATACTTATAGCATGGGTATGAACGCGAAATATACGACAAGCGTTGGCGATCATGCCTGGTATAACGGCGCGGAAGTGACTTATTACCTCAATAAAGTGAATGATGTTACAGCGGCGACCAGCGGCCATTACGAACATAATAACCAGCAGGGGGATGACCAGGAAACGGTTCTCGGTCTGGAATATGACTCGCAATTTAAAATCACCCCGGCCTGGAGCATGTACGTTGATTTTAACTGGTCGCAGGGCGGCGATGCGATGGAGGGGCAGCACTTCCAGTCGACGGTATTAGGCACCGATTACTGGCTGGGGAAAAACGCGGTGACTTATCTTGAATACGGCTACGAAAAAGCCTGGGGCAACGATAATGAAGCGTGGAATATTGACGACAATCTCGGCGCAGTGGGGCTGCGCGTCTTTATCTGACGGGCATTTTCTTTTCATTTATGGTCTTGAGGGTGCTTTAGTTAACGGATTGCATCCTTTTCTGCCTTGCCCGGCGGTGTATTACGCCGGGCCTTTTCACGATAATCGCCGCTATCGGCGTCTGGTTGTAGAAACAGTAGGGCTACACTATAGTGTCACGTTATGAATACTATAGAAGACAACCTCAACCAGCGCATCAGCGCACGCATCCGAATCGAGCGGGAATCCCGCGGCTGGTCGCTCAGCGAACTCGCCGAGCGGGCTGGGGCGTCGCGGGCGATGATCCACAAGATCGAGCGCGGCGAAAGCAGCCCGACGGCGTCGATGCTTGGACGACTTTCCGGCGCCTTCGGCATTAGCATGTCGACGCTGATCGCCAGGGCGGAGATGCAGGAAGGCAAGCTGCTGCGTTTTGCTCATCAGCCGGTGTGGCACGATCCGCAGAGCCACTATCTTCGGCGTCACGTTTCCCCGCGTAGCGACCTGCCTATCGATCTGGTGCAGGTGGAACTTCCGGCTGGCAGCGACGTTCCTATGCCCGCGTCATCCTATGCGCTGGCCCGGCAACTCATCTGGCTACAGCAGGGCGAACTGGTCTTTCTCGAAGGCAACGCGCGCCACGAAATGCAGGCGGGGGATTGCCTGGAGCTCGGGCCGCCGAACGACTGCCGCTTTATTAATGAAACCACGCAGCCCTGCATCTATCTGGTGGTCCGGCTCAATCAATCTGCCTCATAATGTCAATGCGCGTTGCCGGGAAAGCAGCTAGCCTCAATACAGACTTGTCAAAAGAGGAGTTTGTTATGGCTTTCAATCCGCAACGCCACCGCCGCTGGCTGCTGGCATCCCGTCCGCACGGCGAGCCGACCGGGGAAAACTTCCGCCTGGAAGAGGGTGAGGTCGCTTCTCCCGGGCCGGGACAGCTACTGCTGCGCACCGTCTTTCTGTCTTTAGATCCCTATATGCGCGGGCGGATGAGCGACGCTCCTTCCTATTCGCCGCCGGTCGCCGTTGGCGCGGTGATGGTGGGCGGCACCGTGAGCCGCGTCGTGACATCGAACCATGATGATTATCAGCCCGGCGACTGGGTGCTGGGCTACGGCGGCTGGCAGGATTATGAACTCTCCGACGGCAGCGGGCTGGTGAAGTTAGGCGAGAGCCCGGAACACCCTTCCTGGGCGTTGGGGATCCTCGGCATGCCGGGCTTTACGGCCTATATGGGGCTGCTGGATATTGGTCAGCCGAAAGCGGGCGAAACGCTGGTGGTCGCCGCCGCCACCGGGCCGGTTGGCGCAACGGTCGGACAGATTGCGAAGCTGAAAGGCTGCCGTACGGTGGGCATCGCGGGCGGCAGCGAGAAGTGCCGCTATGCGGTAGAAACCCTCGGCTTCGACGCCTGCATCGATCACCGCGCGCCCGATTTCGCCGTCAAACTGCTTGAAGCCTGCCCGCAGGGGATCGATATCTACTATGAGAACGTCGGTGGGAAAGTGTTTGATGAAGTACTGCCGCTGCTGAACACCTCGGCCCGCGTGCCGGTTTGCGGCCTGGTCAGCGGCTACAATGCCACCTCGCTGCCCGACGGCCCGGATCGTTTACCGCTGCTGATGGCGACAATCCTCAAAAAACGCATCCGTATGCAGGGCTTTATTATCGGCCAGGATTACGGGCACCGGATTGCCGAGTTCCAGCAGGAGATGGGGCGCTGGGTGCAGGCAGGGAAAATCAAATACCGCGAGCAGGTGGTTGACGGCCTGGAGAACGCGCCGCAGGCGCTCATCGGTCTGCTGAAGGGCGAGAACTTCGGTAAAGTGGTGGTTCGCGTCTCTCCTGACGAGTAGCTTTTTCCCGGCAGGCATCGCGCCTGCCGGTTTTATGATGATTTACGCGTAAAACGCCAGCCGCTCCGCCAGCAGGTCAACAAACGCCTGGCGATCGACATCGAGCATCACCGTTGCGTTCGGCTTCCTGCCGGTCAGATTGTAGAAATCGACCACGGTCATTCCCTGGGTATATTTCCCCTGCGTTTCCACGCCGACCCAGCGTTCAACGGTGGTAAACATCTCCGGCTTCAGCAGCCAGGCAATGGTGCACGGGTCGTGCAGCGGCGCGCCGACAAAGCCCCATTTCTCATCCTTATGGTACTCAAGGAAGAAGTCGAGCAGTTCGGCGACGATGGTGGATATCGGGTTGCCAATGCGGCGGAAGCGCTCAATATCCTCAACGTGAATTTGCGCTTTATGGGTGACGTCTAACCCGGCCATCACCACCGGAATGCCGGACTGGAAAACGATCTCCGCCGCTTCCGGGTCGACGTAGATATTAAACTCGACCGCCGGCTGCCAGTTACCCAGCACCATCGCACCGCCCATTATCACGATGCGGGCAATTTTGGCATGCAGTTCAGGGTGGCTGTTGAGCAGCAGGGCGACGTTGGTTTGCGGGCCGGTTGCGACGATGGTGACCGGCTCGGCGCTGTCGCGCAGGGTTTTGGCCATCAGCTCGACGGCGGTGAACGTCTGGGCGGCAAAGCCCGGTTCCGGCAGCGCCGGACCGTCAAGACCGCTCTCGCCATGCACGTTATCGGCGATAATCAGCTCCCGCATCAACGGCTTGAGCGCGCCGCCGGCTACCGGAATATCCGGGCGCTTAAGCAGGGTGAGCATCCGCAGGACGTTGCGCAGGGTTTTGTCCGGGGTCTGATTTCCCGCGGAAGAGGTGACGGCTTTAACATTGAGTTCGGGTGAGGCGAGGGCAAGAACGAGGGCAATCGCGTCATCATGACCCGGATCGCAATCGATAATCACTGGCAGTGCCATAGCAGCTCCTTGTTGGCGTTATTTTGTGACAAGGGTAACGCCGTAAAGCGGTATAGACGAGGCTTAGCGCAGGATAGTGTGATGACGTGCACGATTGAGCGCCGATATCGCGCGACGCCTTGCCAATCTATCTGCCTGATCCTTGCGCAATCAGGGGGTAGCCATGCGGTGGCGCAAAAAGTCGCTTCTCGCGGAGGCCTATAATGATAAAACGACTCAACCATACAAATATTCATGGTTTGCTTTCCGCCAACGGATTCTTATTCTAAAGAAAACTTCAAGAGGTAACCGCAATGAAAGATGTTGTAGATAAATGCAGTACCAAAGGCTGCGCCATTGACGTGGGCTCGATTATTGATAATGAGGACTGCGTCTGGCGGGTAGAGAAAAACTTCGCCAGCCGCGAAGAGGCCGAGTCCACCATCGCGGCCGTCCGCGAACGTGCCCTGGCCGCCGCGCCCGCCAGCGAGCCGCCGCAGGTCGACTATACCATCGTGGCCGCCGGCGATGAGGCAAAGCTTGAGGCTTCGATTGCCTTCTCCTGCCAGGCGGAAAAGATCATTTTCGAATTGTCGTTAAGAAACGTGATTTAACGCCATCGAGCATCCACGGCTAACCCTCAACAGGATCCTGCGAGCGATCCCGTTGAGGTCCCGCAATTAAGCGTTACTCAAACCGCCATGCCAGATTTAGACCGATACCGTAATTACGGCCCGGCGCCGGTTCGTAGTAGCGGCCGTTGGATTCGTTAACGATAACCGAGCCCGCGTAGCTGCGGTCAAACAGGTTATCGACGCGGCCAAACAGATCCATATCCATTTTGCCGTAGCTCCATTTATAGCCGGTCGTCAGGCCGACCACCGTCCAGGATGGGGCTTTGGCGGTGTTCTCATCGTTAGCCATAATATCGCTCATATAGCGAATATCGCTGCCCGCGTACCAGCCTTTTTCGGGCTGGTAGCCAAAGGAGGCATAGCCCATGTTGCGGGCGATCCCCGGAATGCGATTGCCTTTACAGCTGGCATCATCACAGACGTTGGTACGATAGGTCGCATCCAGCCAGGTCCAGGCCGCTTTTAAACGCCAGCTCTCGCCGAACTGCTGATCCAGCCCCAGCTCCATCCCCTGGCGACGGGTTTTCCCGGCGTTTTTGTAGCTGGTACGCCCGCCGCTGCTGGCGTCGACGACAATCTCATTGTCGGTGTCGGTCTGGAACAGCGCGGCGGTCAACAGGCCGTTGCCGATACGCGCCTTGCTGCCAATTTCAACGGTTTCGTTGGTGGACGGCTGCAGGCCAAAGTTCAGCCCGCCCTGGTCGCCGGAGCGATAGGAAAGCTCATTGATGGTCGGCGTTTCGAAACCGCGGCCGGCGGAGACGTAGACGTTCCACGCGTCGGTTACCGCATATTTCAGCGATCCTGCCGGCAGCCATTTATGATAGCTGGCCTCGCCGCTGTCATCGCCGTTGCCCGGCGTAATGTAATAATCGTTGGAATCGAACCAAACCGAGCTGTAGCGCACGCCCGCGTCCAGAGAGAGTTTCTCGGTGAGCTGCCACTGGGTTTGCAGATAGGGATCGACGTTCCACATCAGGTTACGCTCGTTGCGGCGAAGGTCTCCCTTTTCACCGTACTGCGGCGCGCCGTTGCTCATAACAAAGTTTTCGTAACCTTTGCGGCGCTCGCTCATGGTTTCGTAATCAAGACCGGTGGTAAAGGTGACCGGCACCAGCAGCTCGCCGCGGTGGGTCCAGCGGGTATCAATTCCCTGGTAGTGACGCGTCAGGTCGATAACGCCGCCAGCATGGGTGGGTTTGAGCTGCGGCGCGCGAGGAATCGACTGATATTGCGTGGTTTCACGTTCACCGGCGTACATCATCACGCTCAGATCGTCCTGCTCGCTCAGCTGTCGCTCGTAGCGTAAACCGGCCTGGGTTTGTTTGATGGTTTTGCGGGTATTGTACTCATCGCCTCTTGGCGACTGGCGCGGATTATTTTGCCATTCGTCATAGCTCAGGCCGCCCGCGTCATTAGCTTTAATATCCACGCTGTTAAACAGCAGGGTCAGCTTACTGACGTCATTGATACGCACGCCGAGCTTCGCGTTGGCGAGATTCTTACGCGCGCCGCTATGGTCGCGGGAGCCGTGGGTGGTGAAGCGGTTGGTGGAAACCACGTAGTCGACGTCGCCCGCGTGGCTGCCGTCGCCCACCGCGCCGGTCGCTTTCATACCGTAATGCCAGGTGCCAAAGCTGCCGTAGTAGCTGCTGGCTTCTATAGTGGGCGGCTGGCTTCCGGTCTGGCTGGTGGCGTTGATCACCCCGCCGGAGGAGTTACCGTACAGGGCGGAAAAAGGTCCGCGCAGCACCTCGAGCGAATCGAGGCTGCCAATATCAATATTCGAGGTTTGCCCCTGGCCATCGGGCATGGTGGCCGGGATACCGTCGACGTAAATACGCAGCCCGCGCACGCCGTAGGTGGAGCGGGACCCGAAGCCGCGAATCGAAAGCTGCAGATCCTGCGCGTAGTTCTGGCGGTTTTGCACCTGCAGTCCCGGTACCGCGCCCAGCGACTCGGAGAGGTTTACCCGCGGCGCGGCCTGGCGCATCTCATCGCCGTTAACCACGCTAACGGCGGCGGGGGTATCGAGTTCAGAAACCGCCGACGGCGCGGCGGTAACCACCATGGTCTGTTCAGCGGCGAGAGCGGTGGGCCCTGCGGAGACCAGCGGCAAAAGCAGAGCGGGGAGCGCGGCGGCGCGCACGGAAAGGATTTTCATCAAAGTTACTCACAAAACGAACCAAACGGAACATATGTATATATGTTAGCTCTTTTGTAAATTTTTTGAAAAGACTTAACGGAATTTGAGTTAACAAATAGCAAGAATTGCGTGATGTCGAGAACGCTACGGGTAATTAACGCTCCACATTGCGATAAATAATGATTACTATTCGCATTCCTAAGAAGAGCGCAAAGCGATGATTTTGCGCCCCGGAAGCACTGTCGAGCAGGCATATATTTGTTTTATCAAAGGGAGTCGTCATGTCATTACGTCATCTGTCCGCGCCGCGTCTGCGCCGTTCACTGTTGTTAACTTCGTTACTGCTGGCGGGGAGCTTTAGCGCCCACGCGGCGGAAGAAATGCTGCGCAAAGCCGTCGGCAAGGGCGCATACGAAATGGCCTATAGCCAGCAGGAGAATGCGCTGTGGGTGGCCACCTCGCAAAGCCGTTCGCTGGATAAAGGCGGTATTGTTTACCGTCTCGATCCGACGACTCTCGAAGTCACGCAGATTATTCATAACGATCTGAAACCCTTCGGCGCGACGATCGATAACGCCACTCAGACCCTGTGGTTTGGCAACACCACCGACAGCACCGTCACCGCCATTGATGCTAAAACCGGGAAAGTGAAAGGGCGTCTGGTGCTTGACGCCCGCCAGCGCAGCGAAACCGTACGTCCGCTGGCCCCGCGCGAGCTGGCGGTCAATGAGAAAACCAACACCGTCTACATCACCGGGCTGGGTAAAGAGAGCGTGATTTGGGTGGTGGATGGCGACAAGCTAACGCTGAAAGACACCATCGCCAATACTGGCGCAATGGCGACCGGCCTGGCGCTGGACGCGGAAGCGAACCGTATCTATACCACCAATGCCGACGGGGAACTGGTGACTATCGACAGCACCAGCAACAAAATCCTGTCGCGTAAAAAGCTGCAGGATGATGGCAAAGAGCACTTCTATCTCAACCTGAGCCTGGATACCGCCGGACATCGCGCCTTTATCACCGACGGTAAACAGCCGGAAGTGCTGGTGGTCGATATTCGCGATGGCAAAGTGCTGGAGAAAATCGCCGCGCCGGAGTCCCTGGCCGTGCTGTTTAACCCGACCCGCAATGAAGCCTACGTGACGCACCGTAAAGCCGGTGAAGTGAGCGTGATCGATGGTAAGACCTACAAAGTGGTCAAGACCTTCAAAACGCCGACTCATCCGAACAGCCTGACGCTCTCCGCCGATGGTAAAACGCTGTACGTCAGCGTGAAGCAGGAGTCGACGCGTCAGAAAGAGGCGACCCAGCCGGATGACGTTATCCGCATCGCGCTGTGATCCTGACGGGAGGGGGCAACCTCTCCCGCCATCAGAGCGCTCGCACTGCAGCCGGGTGGCGGATTACGCCTCACCCGGCCTACAAAATGCACTGTTTTCTGTCTGCCCGAAAACCGCACCCATCCAGATATCACCCTCTGTTACAAACACTTATTAGCCTGATAAATGTAATGGCTATAAACTTACGGCTTTCCTGCGCAAGCGGGACGGTGGCATTAATCCTGGAGAAAAGATGAAAAAATCATTAATGGTTGTTTGCGCCGGCGCGATGCTGGCTCTTCTGGCGGGCTGTAGCTCAAACTATGTCATGACGACAAAAAGCGGGCAGACTATCGTAACGCAGGGCAAGCCGAAGCTGGATAAAGATACCGGAATGACCAGCTATACTGATGAGTCGGGCAATAAGCGCCAGATTAACAGCAGCGATGTGGCTCAGCTGGTGGAAGATAATTAAGTTGTGCGGTTGCGGTTTGCCCGGTGAGGCAAACCGCAAAGTGATTTATTGCTGTTTTTCAATATTCGGCGCGGTGCTATGAATGTCATGCACGCGCTTGCGCACGCCAAACCAGCCGGCGACCAGCAAAACGGCAATCAGCGGAAGCGAACCGATGGTATAAGTCCCATTCGGATAATCGAAAGCCATTAATACCAGCACGCTAAGCAGGAACAGCAGGGTCAGCCAGGAGGTGAAGGGCGCACCCGGCATCTTGAAGCTAACGTCCGCCGCTTTGCCTTCCTTGATCGCCTTACGCAGGCGCATCTGGCACACCACAATAAAGCCCCATGAAGCGATAATCCCCAGCGACGCGACGTTAAGGACAATTTCAAATACCTGCGAAGGCACCAGGTAGTTGAGGAATACCCCAACGACATACACCGCCAGCGTAGCCAGAATCCCGGCGTAGGGCACGTGGTGGCGGCTCATTTTCGACATAAACTTCGGCGCCGAACCGCCCATCGACATGGAGCGCAGAATACGCCCGGTGCAGTAGAGGCCGGAGTTGAGGCTGGAGAGCGCGGCGGTTAACACCACGATATTCATCACGCTGCCGATATACGGCACGCCCAGCTTCGAGAAGAAGGTGACAAATGGGCTCTGCCCGGCCTGATAGGCATTCCACGGTAGCAGCAGCACCAGCAGCAGCACGGAGCCAACGTAGAACAGACCAATACGCCAGATAACGCTGTTAATGGCGCGCGGCACCATGGTCTGCGGATCTTTACACTCGCCAGCGGCGGTACCCACCAGTTCGATAGAGGCGAAGGCGAACACCACCCCCTGTACCAGCACCAGCGCCGGCAGCAGGCCGTGCGGGAACAGGCCGCCGTTATCGGTAATCAGGTGGAAACCGGTGGCATTGCCATCCAGCGGCTTTCCGCTGCCAAGAAAAATAGTCCCGACCACCAGAAACGCGACGATCGCCAGAACTTTCACCAGCGCGAACCAGAACTCCATCTCGGCGAACCATTTCACGCCGATCATGTTCATGGTGCCGACAATCGCCAGCGCGCCGAGGGCGAAGACCCACTGCGGAACGTCGCCAAACGCGCCCCAGTAGTGCATATACAGCGCGACGGCGGTGATATCGACGATCCCGGTCATCGCCCAGTTGATAAAGTACATCCAGCCCGCAACGTAAGCCGCTTTTTCGCCGAGGAACTCGCGGGCGTAGGAGACGAAGCTGCCGCTGGAGGGGCGATGAAGCACCAGCTCGCCCAGCGCGCGTAAGATAAAGAACGAGAAGAGGCCGCAGACCAGATAAACCAGCGCCAGGGCCGGTCCGGCCATCTGCAGGCGCGCGCCCGCGCCGAGGAACAGGCCGGTACCAATCGCGCCGCCGATGGCAATCATCTGCACCTGACGGTTGCCCATCGCCTTGTGGTAGCCCGACTCCTGCGAGTTCAGCCAGTGGCGTTTGGCAGCGTGCTGCTCCGCCACGCTAGAGTGTTTTGTATTCATTGATGTCGCTATTTTCCTGTCAATGTCCATGAAGTGGTTCGTGCTGCTGGCTCTCTCATCATTCTGAGGAATGAGATAAGCGAGCATGGCGGAGAATCCTACACGTATCGGAAAATGGACGCACGCAAAAGATTTGCGGACAGCACTTGCTTAAATATCAATGAGATCGGAAGCTTTTCGGCGTTCGCGCATGATGGGGAAATTTTGCTCATCGTTTTAACGTTATTGCGCTATTATTCTCCGCCCGCGTTTTGCCCGAGAGACCACGATGAAAATCAACGTAGTAGGGACCAGCGGCGTCGGCAAATCCACCCTCGCGCGTCGGCTGGCTCAGGAACTGTCACTGCCTTATATTGAAATGGATGTGCTCTACTGGCTGCCCGAGTGGCAAGGGACGCCGGACGATGAGTTCTACGCCAAACTCGCCGCCGCGCTCGCCGCGCCCGGCTGGGTGCTGGACGGCAACTATAACCGCAGCCGCCCGGTAAAATGGCGCGATGTGGATCTGGTGGTGTGGGTGGACTACAGCTTCTGGCGCACGATCCGCCAGGCGGTCCGTCGCGCGGCTTCACGCGCAAGCCGACGGCAGGAGCTGTGGCCCGGCACCGGCAATTGCGAAACCTTCCGCCGCTCTTTCTTTAGCCGGGACTCTATTATTCTCTGGACGCTGAAAACCTGGCGCAACAATCGCCGGCGTTACCTGGCGGATATGCAGGACCCGCAGTATCAACACATTCGCTTTGTTCGTTTACGCGACCAGCAGCAGACCGAGGCGCTGGTGCGCGAGCTTCGGCAGAATAGCCGATAATCCCCCGGCTCGCGCTGCGCGTAGCCGGGCTACCGGACCGCAGATTGTCGGTAACCCGTAGCCCGGGTAAGGCGTTTACGCCGCAACCCGGGGAATATGCCGTGACGTGG
>NZ_JBEAFQ010000053.1:0-77354 GCF_040062275.1 Klebsiella sp. GW_Kp182
CAGTTGGTTAGAGCACCACCTTGACATGGTGGGGGTCGTTGGTTCGAGTCCAATTAAACGCACCATAATGCGTCCGTAGCTCAGTTGGTTAGAGCACCACCTTGACATGGTGGGGGTCGGTGGTTCGAGTCCACTCGGACGCACCATTTCACAGCCTCGTGATCTGGTGCCTTTTATCTCCCGCATTGAAATATCCGAAAATTACTTTCAGCACTGGCGATACGCTATTTTCTGATTTTTCCCGGTCGTGTCCTTAATATCTTTCACCATTCCGACAACTTATTTCCCGCGCTTATGTAAAGAGACGTAAAGCCCTGCGCCGCGTCTACGCTGCATTTATTAACGCAGCGGCCCCGCCGATATTCCCTCGCGAATAAAAATCTTTCGTTAGATCATAACCCGTTATGCTGACATTCATTAAAAACAAGCGAAACGGTAACAGCAGCGCAATTCAGAGTATTTCAAAAAATATCACCACAAACCGGTTTGACTGTTCAAAAATAACGACTAAATTTAATTTCTGAACGACAACGGATACGTACCTGAAGCGTATCTTCCTGACATAAACTCAACAACAGAGGTATGAAAATATGGCAGAACATCGTGGTGGTTCCGGTAATTTCGCTGAAGACCGTGATAAAGCATCTGAAGCAGGACGTAAAGGCGGTCAGCACAGCGGTGGTAACTTTAAAAACGATCCGCAGCGCGCATCTGAGGCCGGAAAGAAAGGCGGCCAAAATAGCCATGGCGGCGGGCGTAAATCTGATAATTCCTGATATTAATCGCCTCATTCTCTTGTAACTAAAAGAGTAACCTGCGAGTCTGCGGACTCGCAGTTATTCTCCGTTTATAAAGGTAATTAATATGAATATGAAGAGCATAGAAGACGTTTTTATTCATCTTTTATCGGATACATATAGCGCAGAAAAACAATTAACCCGCGGCCTGGCGAAACTCGCCAGAGCGGCGTCCAGCGAACAGCTTAGCGCCGCGTTCAAGGCCCACCTGGAGGAGACTCAGGGGCAAATTGAACGTATCGATCAAATTGTCGAGCAAGAGCCTGATATCAAAATTAAACGGATGAAATGCGTGGCCATGGAGGGGCTGATTGAAGAAGCTAACGAAGTTATTGAGAGCACGGAGAAAAATGAAGTGCGGGATGCGGCATTAATTGCCGCTGCGCAAAAGGTTGAACATTATGAAATTGCCAGCTACGGCACTCTCGCCACTTTAGCAGAACAGCTTGGCTATAAAAAAGCGGTTAAACTTTTAGCGGAAACGTTAGAAGAAGAAAAATCAACCGACCTTAAATTAACTGACCTGGCGGTCGGCAATATTAATAAAGACGCCCAAAATAAATAGCCAGATGGTAAACCAATATTAAGGAGTTGATTATGAATTATCTTGAACATTATCACGACTGGCTACGCGATGCGCATGCAATGGAAAAACAGGCAGAATCTATGCTGGAATCCATGGCGAGCCGCATCGATAATTATCCTGACCTGCGCAGCAGAATTCAACAGCACGTAACTGAAACCAAACGCCAAATTACGGTACTGGAGGAGATTCTGGATCGTAATAATATATCACGCTCGGTGCTGAAGGATTCCATGAGCAAAATGGCCGCGTTGGGCCAATCCATTGGCGGGATGTTCCCTTCCGATGAAATCGTTAAAGGGTCAATTAGCGGTTATGTATTTGAGCAGTTTGAAATTGCCTGTTATACCTCCCTGCTTGCCGCCGCGAATAAAGCCGGCGACACCGCCTCAATCCCCGCCATCGAATCGATTCTGGCAGAAGAGCGGGCCATGGCCGACTGGCTGCTGAAACATATTCCGCAAACAACGGAAGAGTTCCTTCTGCGCTCTGAAGCCGAAGGCGTTGAAGCGAAAAAATAAGCAATAAGGATAAGAGCCTATGTTCCGACACGTTAAGCAGCTTCAGTATACCGTAAGGGTCGCCGAGCCGAATCCGGGACTGGCGAACCTTCTTCTGGAACAATTCGGCGGTCCCCAGGGCGAACTGGCCGCCGCATGCCGGTATTTTACTCAGGGCCTGAGCGATGACGATCCGGGCCGTAAAGATATGCTGATGGACATTGCCACCGAAGAGCTGAGCCACCTTGAAATTATCGGCTCGCTGGTTGGCATGCTCAATAAAGGGGCCAAAGGCGCCCTGGCGGAAGGCGCGGAAAACGAAGCCGACCTGTACCGCTCGCTTACCGCTAACGGTAACGACAGCCATATCACCTCTTTGCTGTATGGCGCAGGCACGCCGCTGACCAACTCCGCCGGGGTGCCCTGGACCGCCGCCTATATTGATACGATTGGTGAGCCAACCGCGGATTTACGCTCCAACGTGGCGGCCGAGGCGCGGGCCAAAATCATTTATGAGCGCCTGATCAACGTCACTGATGACCCCGGAGTGAAGGATGCGCTGGCCTTTCTGATGACCCGGGAAGCCGCTCATCAGCTCTCTTTCGAAAAAGCGCTCCAGTCCATCAGAAATAACTATCCGCCGGGAAAATTACCGCCCGTCCCTGAATACGCCAGCACCTACTACAATATGTCAGAGGGCGACGACATTCGCGGTAGCTGGAATAGCGATAGGCACTTCGAATATGTGGCAAATCCACAGCCTGCAGTGGATGGCGGAGAGGGTGGCGCCAGCGTTAAGCTAACGGCCAAACAAAAGGCCCTGGCGAAAACCATGGCGAAACGGACCCAATCCGATCCGGATGGCGATCCTCTGACCGGCGCAGAGCTCGGCGCAGGCAAGAAAAGCCCTGGTCCTCGATAACCTGCTGTTAATCACTTCCCCCTGCTCAATTCGGGGGGGGTGTTCTGTGATGGGGTCCGGAATATGTTTGAACTCGACGCGTTTAATCTGGCTCGGCTGCAGTTCGCATTTACCGTCTCTTTTCATATCCTTTTTCCGGCGATTACCATCGGACTGGCCAGCTATCTGGTGGTGCTGGAGGGGATGTGGCTGCGGACAAAAGATGACGTCTGGCGCTCATTGTATAATTTCTGGCTGAAAATTTTTGCCGTTAATTTCGGGATGGGCGTGGTTTCAGGCCTGGTCATGGCTTATCAATTCGGCACCAACTGGAGCGGTTTCTCACAGTTTGCCGGTAGTATTACCGGTCCCCTGCTGCTTTACGAAGTGCTCACCGCCTTTTTTCTCGAAGCCGGTTTCTTAGGCGTTATGCTCTTTGGCTGGAACAAAGTTCCTCCCGGCCTGCACTTCTTCACCACCTGCATGGTGGCGCTGGGCACGCTGATGTCAACCTTCTGGATCCTCGCGTCAAATAGCTGGATGCAGACGCCGCAGGGTTTTACCATTGAAAACGGTCATGTCATTCCCCAGGACTGGCTGGCGATTATCTTTAACCCTTCTTTCCCCTATCGTCTGTCCCATATGGCGATTGCCGCTTTTCTCAGCAGCGCGATGTTCGTCGGCGCCTCCGCCGCCTGGCATCTTCTGCGGGGCAATGATACGCCGGCCATACGTAAAATGTTTTCCATGGCGATGTGGATGGCCCTGCTGGTCGCGCCGGTCCAGGCCATCGTTGGCGATATGCACGGGCTCAACACGCTTGAACATCAGCCAGCAAAAATCGCTGCCATAGAAGGCCACTGGGAGAACAAACCCGGAGAAGCCACCCCGCTGCTGCTGTTTGGCGTGCCCGATATGGATGAAGAACGCACCAAATACGGGCTGGAAATCCCTGCGCTTGGCAGCCTGATCCTCACCCATAGCCTGAACAAGCAGGTCCCGGCGCTGAAAGATTTTCCGCCGCAGAATCGGCCAAACTCCCTTATCGTCTTCTGGTCTTTCCGCATCATGGTCGGCATGGGCGTGTTGATGATTGCCCTCGGCGTATGGAGCCTGTGGCTCCGCTACCGGCAGCGTCTTTTTCACTCCCGCGCCTTTCAGTGGTTTGCGCTGGCGATGGGGCCGGCGGGGCTGCTGGCGCTGCTGGCCGGCTGGATCACGACCGAAGCGGGACGCCAGCCCTGGGTCATCTATGGTTTATTACGCACCCGGGATGCGGTCTCTCTCCACAGCACAGCGCAAATGATCGTCAGCCTGCTGGTCTTTATCGTGGTGTACTGTTCGGTGTTTGGCGTAGGTTATTACTACATTATCCGGCTGATTCAGAAAGGGCCTCAGCCCGTCAGCGAATTGACATCGACAACCTCCGGTACGCCGGCTCGCCCCCTTTCCGCCGCAGAGGCCGTGCCTGAAGAGGAGACTCGCTAATGGGCATCGATATCCCCGTTATCTGGTTTGTCATCATAGTGTTTGCCACGCTGATGTATATCGTTATGGACGGCTTCGATCTCGGCATCGGAATCGTCTTCAGCTTTGTGCCCAACGCCAACGAGCGCGACGTGATGATGAACAGCGTCGCCCCGGTGTGGGACGGCAATGAGACATGGCTTGTGCTGGGCGGCGCGGGGCTATTCGGCGCCTTTCCGCTGGCCTACGCCGTCATCACCGATGCGCTAACGATTCCGCTCACCGCCATGTTAATTGGCCTGATCTTTCGCGGCGTCGCCTTCGAATTTCGTTTTAAGGCCACCCCCTCCCATCAAAAATTCTGGGATTACTCATTTGTGGGCGGCTCGTTGTTGGCTACCTTTAGCCAGGGGATAGTCGTGGGCGCGGTCATCAGCGGCTTTGAGGTTGCCGACCGCAGGTTCATCGGCTCAGCGCTGGACTGGCTGACGCCCTTTAGCCTGTTCTGCGGCTTAGGGCTGGTGGTGGCTTATACGCTCCTCGGCACCACCTGGCTTATCATGAAAAGCGAAGGCGCGCTGCAGCAGCGCATGCGTGAGCTGACCCGTCACACGCTTCTGGCGCTGATGGCGGTTATCGCCGTGGTCAGCGTCTGGACGCCGCTGGGCTGGCCGTCCGTTGCTCAACGCTGGTTTACCCTGCCTAATTTCTACTGGTTTGTGCCCGTTCCCATTCTGGTACTCGTCTTTAGCCTGTGGATCTGGCGCCTGAGCGCTCATCCCGCGAGCCACGCCCGCCCTTTCCTCCTGACGCTTGGGCTTATTTTTCTCGGCTTCAGCGGCCTGGGCATCAGTCTGTGGCCCAATATCATCCCTCCGCATATCACGCTGTGGGAAGCCTCCGCGCCGCCGGCCAGCCAGCTATTTATGCTGGTAGGAACCCTGCTTATCATTCCGGTGATTTTGGTTTACACCGCATGGAGCTACTACGTATTCCGCGGCAAAGTTTCCGGAAATGAAGGCTATCACTGAGGTGGGCTATGGCTGACTGGCATACGCGGGCCATTATCTATCAGATTGATTCAGCGCTGTTTTACGATCTTAACGGCGATGGCTGCGGCGATATCGCCGGGATCGCGGCGAAGCTGCGCTATATTCGCCGGCTGGGCGCGACGGTGATCTGGATAACGCCCTTCTACCTGACGCCGTTTCTGGATGAGGGTTACGATGTCAGCGACCATCTGCAGGTCGATCCGCGATTTGGTCAACTGGCGGATATCATTGCTTTTATCGAGCAGGCCCGCGAATTAGGCATGCAGGTTATTATTGAATTGCTGATCCAGCACACCTCCGACGCTCACCCATGGTTTCAACAAGCGCGGCGCAGCCGTCGCTCGCCGTTCCGCGACTATTATCTGTGGGCAGATAGCGATGATGACGATACGCCGCCCATGTTTCCCGGCGTCGAAGAGAGCATCTGGTCATGGGATGACGAAGCCGGGCAATATTTTCGCCATATGTTTTACCGCCATGAACCCGATCTCAATCTGGCCTCTCCCGCGGTGATCAAAGAGGTCGAAAATATCGTTATCTTTTGGCTGAAGCTGGGGGTTTCCGGCTTTCGTCTGGATGCCGCCTCGCATTTGACGAAACAGGCCGGACGCGGCGAGGAGAAACGCGGGCTATGGCTCCTGGAACATCTGCGTCGGCTGGTTGAACGACATAATCCGCAGGCCATACTGCTCGGCGAAGTCGACGTTGAGGTGGCGCAGTATCGCGACTATTTTGGCGATAATAACCGACTTAATATGGTACTTAACTTCTGGCTGAACAAATATTTTTACGTCAGCCTCGCCAGCCAGAGCGCCCACCCGCTGATCGACGCCATCAAGAAAATGGTGGTGCCTCCTGACGCCTGCTGCTTCGCAAACTGGCTGCGCAACCACGATGAACTGGATCTTGAAGGGATCGGTAACAAGAACAAGCAGACCGTGCTGGATGCCTTCGCGCCGGATAAGGAGATGAACGTTTATCAGCGCGGTATTCGTCGTCGGCTGGCGCCAATGCTGAATGGCGACCGGCGGCGGCTGGCGTTCTGTCATGCCGTGCTTTTTTCGCTGCCCGGCGTACCGATCATGCGCTACGGGGATGAGATCGGCATGGGTGACGACCTGGCGCTGGAAGAGCGCTACGCGGTGCGTACGCCGATGCAGTGGGCCGGTTCAGCGGGCGGCGGCTTCTCCGCAGCCGATCCGCAGACGTTTGTGGCTCCCATGATCGACCGGGGACCGTTTCGCTATCAGAAAGTCAACGTCGCTGATTCCCTGCTGCACCGCCATTCTCTCCTGCACCGTATTATTGATATCGCCAATACGCGGTCAGAATTCCCGGAAATCGCCGTTGCGCCTTTCCGCATCATTAGCACCGATCGGCAGGCGATTCTCGGGATCTGCTACGATGACCACGAGCGCAGCGTTATCGCCTTCCTTAATTTCAGTGATAAACCGCTGCGTTTTACCGCGAAAGGGATCTATGCGGCGGTGTGGACGCCCTGCCTGGCCGACAAAACCTACGCGGACGCCCTCACTCCCGGTAAGCACGCTAAGCTGGAGATTAGCGCATATGGCTATCGATGGTTCTGGACCAGCAGTAGCGCTCTGCGTTAGCGTTTTTTACGCGAGATAAACCATTTTGCTAAAAGTACCCCCGCCGCTGCCGCGCCGCCCAGCAGCGCTTTTCCGGGCACGCCGGAAGTGATGGCGGTGGCGCGATATTTCGCCTCAGAGGAAAAACGCCCGTGCGTTTTATGCAATCCGCTGACCGGCTGTTCGAGATAGTCCTGACGGTCGTCGGCATTCAAGCGCCGGGTCATTTGCCCTTCCCACGCTTTTTTGACCATCAGCCGGTCAAGGAAGCCCGGGAAAAGAAATTGCCCAATAATGGACTGAATCGTGCTGCTCCCTACCCAGAGTTCGCGTACGGGCCGGCGCGCGACGTTGAAGATAGCCTGGGCGGCCACTTCCGGCTGAAATACGGGCGGCACCGGGCGCATCGCCCAGGCAAACTTATTGCGCGCCCACTCGAACTGCGGCGTATTCAGCCCCGGCATCTGTACCATCGCAATACTCACGCCGCTATTTTCATGCATCAGCTCCGTACGCACCGCATCGGTAAAACCCCGAATCGCGGCCTTTGCCCCGCAGTAGGCGGACTGTAGCGGAATGGAGCGATAGGCGAGCGCGGAGCCAACCTGGATAATCACTCCGCGATCGCGGGGCGTCATCAGCGCCAGCGCGGCGCGAGTCCCGTTGACGTAGCCGAGGTAGGTGACCTCGGTTACCCGTCTAAATTCGTCGTGGGTCATCGCTCTGAAAGGCGCCAGCACCGCACACATCGCGTTATTGACCCATACCTCGATAGCCCCGAGCCGATTTTCGATTTCGCCGGCGGCGGTCAAGAGCGCATCGGCATTTGCCACATCGGCCTGCACGGTATGCACCCGAACGCCGCAACGAAGGAGCTCCTGCTTCGTCGCCTCAAGGCTTCGGCCATCGCGGGCAATAATGCCGACGTCATAGCCTGCCCGTGCAAAGCGCAGGGCCGTTGCTTTACCGACTCCCGCAGTACCGCCAGTGATCGCCATGACTGCCATATAAACCTCCGCAATAAAAGCGTTATGCGCTCTGCCAGCTGGGCAGTTTCTCGATGAGCATCGCCAGTGAATAGCGCACGGCTTTCTCCACAACATCCTGGCACTCGCCGGAAAACAGCGTTTTATGCGCGTCGATACTGCCGCGAAAATTCCACGCGAACCAGACGGTCCCCGCAGGCGTCCCGTCATCGCCGCCGTCCGGCCCCGCGTATCCGCTAATGGCGATACTGATATCCGCCCCGGAACGCGCCAGCGCGCCGGTGGACATCTCTTCAACGGTCTGCCGACTGACGGCGCTATATTTCTCCAGCGTTGAGGCGTTGACGTCGAGAAGCTGCTGTTTCGCCCGATCGCTAAAAGTGATTAAGCCAATATCGTAGAATGCGGCCGTATCCGCTTCCGCGCACAGCGCTGCCGCCAGGCTACCGCCGGTGCAGGATTCCGCGGTGGTTAAGCGTAAACGACGGTCAATCAGCGCGCTGGCGACCTGTTTAGTCAGCTCGCCGGTGGTTTTCGCCTGGTTATAAGGGTTATTTGACATAAAAAGACCTTTTTAACTCTCAGCAGGAATAATAGAAATGTGGCCATTCCGTTCCAGTATGGCATATTTGATTTTACTTAATTCCGTAATACCCTGATTCTGCCGCGCGGCGACCAGAATATCATCACAGGAGACGTCCACTTTTTTCAGCTTGTCAATTAACGGCACGCCATTTTCGACTAAAATCACCGGGCAACCATCAAGCGCTGACTCTGCGCCAGCGGAATATTTCTTCATTAATCCGAAAAGCATATCCACGACCACCAGCGTCATAATCGTCAGCATTGCGCCGGTCACCGAAAAATCGTTCCCCAGCAGCGCCTGCTGGGTAGCCTCGCTGATAATAAGTAATAAAATCAGATCAAAGCTGGTCATTTGTAATAGCGCCCGGCGGCCGGCGATTTTAAACACCACCAGCAAAATTAAATATATCGCTAACGCACGCAAGACCATCTCCATCGCATCCTCCTAAGGATAAATAAATTGCCAGAAGCGGATTTCGGGTTCGCCGTTTAGCTGCAAAGAGTGGTTTAACTTACCTGGGCGGGTGGGCGTAACGTAGAGCCATATAGAAAAATTATTCATGCTTTTCAGATCATTATAGACCAGAAAGAGCCGGTCGTTCTGACTGTACATCCTGTCTGGCCGGGGCCAGATACTGCCAGGTTCAAAAGAAGAGGTAAAATCACCGCCAAGGCTAAAAATATATTTATCCGCGACCCGCGGGTGGGCGGTAATCTTTAGCCTGAATTCAGTTTGCAAACGACCGAAGCGGTCATAGGCCACCGTTAAATTGCGCTGCGCAGTTGTTTTTTCGGCAGTGCTAAAATATCCTCCAGAAAAGAGACCCAAAAGGGCTGCCAGTATGATCGCCAATAATATTCCGAGGCCTATCTGGCGGGCAGCGCATTCAAAATTAAGAAAAAATTCGTTCTCTTTAATCCCGGGCAGCCTCTTTTTTTCACTTGCCATTTTTCACCTCACCGTTGCGCTTATTATCGGAGCGCCAGTTTAAGAAATAGCAACCCGGTTTAATATGTCAAGTTCGTCGCGCCAAAGCCGGAATAATAGCTAAACGGGACATCTCGCTTGTTATTCGTTGAGCATCTCCCCCGCCTCCATCCGGAGGAAGATGTTTCCATTTAGCGCGGCGGGTGCACGGATGTTGTCTCGAGCTTAGGCCGTTGCCCGCGACAACATCCGTACCGCTCAGCAGGCGTGTCGTTAACTTTATTGTGAGTCAGGTCATGTTTTATAAAAATGAGGTTGACCCGGCTCCTGCGCGAAAATATTTTATGCCCATGTGATATCGATTTCATAAGAACCATGGCAACCATAAAAGACGTCGCTGTAAAAGCCGGCCTGTCGGTCACGACGGTATCCCGCTTCCTCAACAATCATCCTTATATCTCTGAAGATAAAAAGGAAAAAATCCTCGCGGCCATGAAAGAGCTGGATTACGAGCCGAGCACCGTCGCGCAGCAGATGCGCGGGGTGAAAACCCACCGGATTGGCGTGCTTATCTCAAGGATAACCAACCCTTTTTTTGCCAGCCTGGTCGACGCCCTTGAAGTTACGGCACGAAAAAACGGCTATTCGGTGCTGATCGTCCAGAACCACAATAGCGCGGGCGAAGAAGAAAACTGTCTCGATCTGCTGAAGAAAAAAATCATCGACGGGCTGATCTTATGCGCCGTAGAGAGTGACAAAGACGTCATTGAGCAATATCAGAAATATGGCCCTATCCTGCTGTGCAACACCAGCATAGATAATACCACTTTGCCCGTCGTCAGAATGAACGATGAACTGGCAACCTATAACGCCGTCAGCTGGCTGCTTAACAAAGGGTATAAAAAAATCGCCTACTCCACCGGTGGCGCATTCCAGCAAAAGGGCCACGGCAGCAGAAGGAACCGCGGCTTTATTGCCGCTATGCAAGACGGACAGCAGGCGGTTAACGAGCGGTTTATTTTTCGTCATGTCCACACCTGGCGCGACGGGCAGCGCCTGGCTGAGCAAATTCTGCAGATGACGAAAAGCGAACGTCCCGATGCGATTTTCGCCGGCAGCGATGAGGTCGCCTGCGGCCTGATTTCCGCGCTATCGGCCCACGGCGTCAGCGTTCCCGGCGAACTGGCGGTCATGGGCTTTGATAACCTTCCCGTGGCGGAGATGGTGCATATTCCGCTCACTACCGTTAGCCAGCCCATTGAGCAGCTGGGCCGCATCTCTGTAGAACGCCTGCTGTCCCTGATCAACCACACGCAGTATCGCTATGACGAGGAAGACCTGAAATCGGAACTGGTTATCAGAGCCTCGGCGTAATTTTTTTTCACTCAATATGGTATCGATTTCATACTCAGGAGAAATGATGAATCAATCACAACAAAGCGCATGGTGGAAAGAATCGGTTATTTATCAGGTGTACCCAAAAAGCTTCTATGACAGCAATAACGATGGCGTTGGCGATATCCCGGGTATTATCGCTAAACTGCCGTATCTGAAAACGCTGGGCATCACCCTGATTTGGGTCTCGCCGTTCTACCGCTCGCCGGGAGCAGATAACGGCTACGATATCGCGGACTACTATGCGGTGAATCCCGATTTAGGCCAGATGCAGGACGTTGATAACCTGATTAAACAGGCTGGCGAGCTGGGCATTGAGGTAATGGTCGACCTGGTGGTTAACCATACCAGCGATGAACACCCCTGGTTTCAGGCCGCGCTGGCCGACCCTCAATCGAAATATCGTGATTATTACATCTTTAAACCCGCCGCGGCGGGCGGCGCGCCCAATAACTGGCGATCGATTTTTGGCGGCAGCGCGTGGGAAAAAGTCGCTGGCGAGGAGTGCTACTATCTGCACGTTTTTCATAAAAAGCAGCCGGATCTCAACTGGGAAAACCCGCAGCTGCGCGAGGAAATCTACGCCATGATTAACTGGTGGCTGGATAAAGGCATCGCCGGTTTTCGCATCGATGCAATTACCTTTATTAAAAAAGATCAGGACTACGCCTCTCTGCCCGCAGACGGTATTGATGGTCTGGCATCGATTAAAGCGAAATCGCGCAACCGTCCGGGCATCGAGCGCTTTCTCCATGAGCTAAAAGAGCGCACTTTCCGTCGTCACCGCTGCGTAACCGTGGGCGAAGCGCCGGGCGTGCCTCTGGAAGAGTACGACAGCTATATTGGGCCAGACGGCTACTTTAATATGATTTTCGATTTTCACGCCGCCGATATTGATGTCGAAAACGGTTCTGAATGGTTTAAGCAGCGCGACTGGAACGTTCGCGAATTCAGGGAGGCGCTATTTGCCAGCCAACGGGCCTTTTACCAGGCCGGCTGGGGAACGACGTTTATTGAAAACCACGACCAGCCCCGCGCGCTATCCAAGCTCATCCGCGACGCGGATTATCAAAATGACGTCGGTGCCAAAGCGCTGGCCGCGATGTACTTCTTTATGGCCGGAACGCCGTTTATTTATCAGGGCCAGGAGCTGGGGATGAAAAATTTCCGCCGACAATCGATCGCGGAATTTGACGATATTTCCAGTATTGATAACTACCACCGCGCCCTGGCGGAAGGTTTCTCTGAACAGCAGGCGTTAGGCTTTATCAACCAGCGCTCGCGGGACAATTCGCGAACGCCCTTTCCGTGGTCAGATAGCGCCAACGGCGGATTTAACCGGGGCGCGCGGCCCTGGCTGGCGTTTTCCGCAGCTGACTTCAGCGTCAACGCGCAAAGCCAGATAAACGATGCGGATTCAGTATTCGCGTTTTACCAAAAGATGATCGCCTTGCGAAATAAGCACTATCCGCAAACGCTGATCTATGGTTCATTCGCCGCCATAGAAGACGTTGACGATCGCATCATTGCCTACGAACGGAGAACGGCGACCGCACGTTTTATCTCGATAACCAATTTAAGCGCACAGCCTCTGCCCTTTACGCTCCCGGCGGGTGAGATTGTCCTCAATAATTATGCCAACGCTGAGACTCCCCTGAAACCCTATCAAACCCTTCTCGTTAAGGAATGAGTCAAATATGAACAACTATAAAAATATCGCCGTTGAGATCGTGAATATCATCGGCAAGGAAAATATTGCCTCAGCCACCCACTGCGCCACCCGTTTACGTTTGCAGGTAAAAGATCGACAGAAAATTGATGACGATAAAATCCGCAATATTAGCGAAGTCAAAGGCGTATTTTTTAATGCTGGCCAGTATCAGATAATCCTCGGAACCGGGATCGTCAATAAGGTTTACCAGGCGTTTGTTAACGAATTCCAGGTTGCCGAAATCAGCAAGGATGAAATGACGAAGCAGAGTACGGGCCGGTTACAGCGGGGAATTCGCAATTTATCGGACGTGTTTGTGCCGATTGTCCCGGTACTCGGGGCCACCGGCCTGTTTCTCGGCCTGAAGGGGGTCATTTTTAACGATACCGTCCAGGCGTGGTTTGGCGGCAGCGTTCATCAGGTTCCGGTGGCGCTGCAAACGCTGACCACGGTGCTTTGCGACACCGCTTTCGCCTTTCTGGCGGCGTTTATTTGCTGGTCGGCGTTTAAGAAATTTGGCGGTACGCCAATAATCGGCTTCTTAATCGGCCTGATGCTGGTCTCCCCCGCGCTGCCGAACGCCTATGACGTGGCGTACGGCAACAGCAGCCCGATTTATGTATTGGGTTTTATTCCTCTGGTCGGCTATCAGGGGTCTATTCTGACCGCCCTGATCACCGGCATTATCGGCGCTAAGCTGGAAATTTTTTTCCGCCGGGTGATGCCCAACTCGATGGATCTGATTTTTACGCCGTTTATCGTCATCCTGATTGCGGTGGCCATCGCTTTACTGGTTTTAGGGCCGCTGGTGCATGCATTTGAACATTATGCCGTGATGGCTATTCAGCAATTTCTGACGTTGCCTGCGGGTATTGGCGGTCTGTTAATCGGCTTCATCTATCCCATTGCCGTGATGACCGGGATGCATCATATGTTTATTATGATTGAAACCTCGCTGATTGCCGGTACCGGGTTTAATCCATTAATTACGGTGTGCGCGATGTACGGTTTTGCCAACGCCGCCGTATGTCTGGCTATTTCACTGAAGGCGAAAAATATCGCGTTTAAAACCGCCGGGATTTCCGCGACCATTACTCAGCTATTAGGCGTTTCGGAACCGGCTTTATTCGGTATCGTGATGCAATCCGGGCTACGGGCGATAATGGTGATGCTCACCAGCTCGGCGCTGGGTGGCATGGTGCTGTCGCTATTGTCGATAAAAGCGAACTCATACGGTCTGGCGGTCCTTCTGTCGCCGCTGATGTATCTCTACGATCGCTATCAGTTTGTTACCTATATTACCGTCGGACTCGCGGTCTTTATTTTTGCCTTTATTATCACGTTCATTTTTGTCAAAACCGATAAAGCGACCAAAGAGGCCTGAAAAAAATAAAGCCCAACTATTAATTTAACACCCCAATAAACATCCCATTTTAATGGCACAGTAACCTGTGCTCTGCGCCCGCGCGTCCAGAGCACAGCTACCCCTGTACAGGTATTAATGATGAAAGCCTATATGCTTACGCTCTGCGCGCTGGCTTTGCCAGCATCCGCCGCTGCGGCGGATACGACCCTGAATGAAATTAACGCCCGACTCGAAAGGCTTGAGGCCGAATTAAAACAGTCGCGCATCCAATTACAGGATGCGACGCGAAAAATAGACGCTGCGGAAAAAAGAGCGGCCAGCGCCGAAAAAAACGCGGCGCGCGCGCAAGAAAGATTACAGTTTGTCGAACAGCAAACCGAGCAAGACCTGGCGCGAATAAAAAGTAAACCGTCGCAGCCTCTTATCGCACAAGAGAAGGATCGGGAGATTAAATTCGGCGGCTACGCGCGCAGCGGAATATTGACCAGCAAAGGCACCACCAGCACCGTAGGCCCCTCTCTGACGCCTGCGGGCAGTACCGGCGGCAGCGTCGGGCGCCTGGGCAATGAATCAGATACCTACGTAACCGCCGATATCAACTACCGGCGAAAATATGATAATAACAGCCAGCTGCGTTATTACATGAAAATCGCCGAGTGGGATAAAACGTATAATACCGACAGTTCATTCAACGGTCAGATGAACGTACGGCAGGCGTTTGTCGAAATGAGCGATATGCCTTCGTTTAGCGGCGCATTTAAACAGGCCACGCTGTGGGCCGGCAAGCGTGAAGACCGGGATAACTTTGATATTCACTGGCTTGATTCCGATATGATGAATTTAATCGGTACCGGCGCAGGTATTTATGACGTGAACTTGTGGGGCGATATCAAAACCAATCTCGCCGTATACGGGCGTAATTTCAACGATATCGATACGATGGACAACGTTGAATATAACAACATGACCGGCGCGGATAACACCTATATTCAAAACTACACCTTCTCGCTGAATAACCGGCTGGACAGCTGGCAGTGGATGCTCAACGGGTTATACTCGCAGGACAACGATAAACGCATTAACGATGGCCTGGCGTCGGATAAAGCGGCCTCGCAGGGGTTCAACACCATGCTGGCGTACCATGGCGACAGCTTCTACGGCCTGCGTCCCGGCAGTACCAAAACGGCCCTGCTTTATGGCCGCGCGCTGGGAGCGGAGGTTCGCGGCCCGGGCTCCGACGGCTATCTGATAAACCCGGCATGGACCGTCAAGTTTGCCTCTTACGGGACAACGTCCCTCACCGACAGGCTGAGCTTCGCGCCGCTGATCGTCGCCCAAAGCAGCAATAGCCGCTATATCGATTCAGACCATTACGACTGGGTGACCCTGAACGCGAGAATAATTCAGCAGATTAAGCAGAACTTCGCCCTGCAGTACGAAACCAGCTATCAGTATATGGATATCGATCCGAAAGGCTTTAATGGCAACAGAGCTGCCAGCGGCAGCTATTACAAGCTGACGTTTGCTCCTACTTTCAAGATGCAGAACGTGACGGACTTCTTTGAACGCCCGGAAATCCGCTTTTTTGCCACCTGGATGTGCTGGGACAAATCGCTGGATGACTACTCCTCGACGGACACCTTCGGCAGCGCCGGATACCATAGCGCGGGGACGTTATTCTTCGGCGCCCAGCTCGAAACCTGGTTCTGAAAGCCTGCCTCTTTGACTAACCCCGAGGAAGAGGCGCGCCAGCAATTGGCCCTCTTCCTCATTTTGAACCACAATTATTGGGCCAGATTTCCGTTACCCGGAAATGATCTATCGTGGAGCTTTTCAACTGGCGGAAGGCCACCGACAACAAATGTGATAACAACAACGGCGGGTCAGTCATTATGAAGAAAATTGCCATTATCGGCGCAGGTCCAACCGGAATTTATACCCTGTTCTCATTACTCAAACAGGGCGAGCCGCTGGACGTCTCAATTTACGAGCAGGCCGAGGAAGCGGGCGTGGGCATGCCCTACAGCGATGAAGAGAATTCGCGCATGATGCTGGCCAATATCGCCAGCATTGAAATCCCCCCCATTCAGAGCAGCTATCTCGACTGGCTGAAAGCCCAGAGCCGGACGCGCCTTGCGCGCTACGGCGTGGATTACGACGCTTTGCACGATCGTCAATTTTTACCGCGCATCCTGCTGGGTGAATACTTTCGCGACCAGTTTCTTGCGCTGGTCGGAGAGGCCAGGGAGCAGGGCTTTCGCATCCGGGTCAATGAGTCCTGCCGGGTCAGCGACCTGCAGGCGACCGAAGAAGGGGTCAGACTGTGGGTTGAGGATGAGCCGGTCGCCGAAGCCTTTGACCTCGCGGTAATCGCCACCGGACACGTCTGGCCCGATGAAGAAGAGTCGACCCGCACATGGTTTCCCAGCCCGTGGTCTGGCCTCATGGAGGCCAGCATTCCCCCCTGCCGGGTGGGCATTATGGGCACCTCGCTTAGCGGAATTGACGCCGCGATGGCCGTCGCCGTCCAGCACGGTCGGTTTATCGGGTCCGACGATGACGCCCTCGCCTTCAGGCTGGACGAGGCAAGCGAGGCGCTAAGCATCGCGCTGATGTCGCGCTCCGGCATTCTGCCGGAAGCGGATTTTTACTGTCCTATTCCCTGGGAGCCGCTGAGCATCGTCAGCGAAAGCGCGATGGAGCAAGCCATCGCCGCGGGCAGCGACGGTCTGCTCGATCGCGTCTTTGAGCTGGTGGCGCAGGAAATCACGCTTGCCGACCCCCTATGGAGCGAAAATATCGCCCTTCACAGCCTTAACGCCGACAGCTTCAGCGAGGCGTGGTTTGCTAAACGCCAGCAGCATAATCCGTTCCACTGGGCGCTGGATAACCTTGAAGAGGTTGAGCGCAACAAACGCGCGCGATATACGGTTCCCTGGCGCTACGCGATCCTGCGGCTACATGAAGCCGTTCAGGCGATGGTGCCTCACCTTAATGACCATGACCGGGAGCGTTTCAAAAATGGCCTTGCGCGGGTCTTTATCGACTGCTATGCCGCCATTCCTTCAGAGTCTATCCGCCGGCTGCTGGCGCTGCGCGAAGCGGGCGTCATCACTATTCTCGCCTTAGGGCATGACTATGAGATGGCGGTAGAGCAGGAAAAAACGGTGATTACCAGCGAACAAAATCGCTATACGTTTGATGTGTTTATTGATGCCAGAGGGCAAAAGCCGCTGAAAAATAAAGATCTTCCCTTCCCGCATTTAAGGGAGCAGCTGCTGGCGACCGGAGAAGAGATTCCTGAGGTCGGAGACGACTATACGTTGCGGGAACCGCCCGAAGTACGCGGGCGCATCGCGTTCGCCGCCATTCCCTGGCTGATGCACGACCAGCCTTTCGTTCAGGGTATCACCGCCTGCGCGGAGATCGGCGCGGCGATAGCGAAAGCGATATCCCAGCCGGCAAGCCGCTCGCGCAGGCGTTTATCCCCGCTCGATCTTTAGGAAAGAAAAATAGCCGCCCGTTGACGGGCGGCTATTTTTAACGCTTTTCAGGCTGGGGATGCCAGGGATCTTTTTTATGATCTTCGCTGTCGTCTCTTTTACGCGGCACTTCCCCCTGCTCGCGCGGGTCCTCTTTCGATGGATGACGGCCCCGCTTATCCGGGTCGGCTGGATGCTGTACGGACATCAATTCCTCCTGCTTGAGCGGTTATTTCTGGATCCGGTCCACCCGCACTACCGGCGGCGTCATTTTTTTATCGAGGCTGCCGTTGATGCTGATCATCTGATCGGGCTTCACTTCGCGGCCATCAAAAACCGCGGCGGGGATAATCACTGCGATGGTGTCGGTTTTATCGCGAAAGCTGTAGCGGTCGTTACCGTGCTGCTCGATAAGATTGCCGCGTAATGAGATGGTTGCCCCATCGTGCATTTCCAGGGCCTGGCGCACGGTCATAATTCGTCCGTCCTCCGTCCCGCGGTAGCCATCGTCAATTTTATGCGGCGGCGGCGGAGCGGCATCTTTTTTAAATCCCCCGTCGTCCGCGGCATAAACGCCCTGAGCCATCAGCGCACAGAAAATAACGGGCAGTAATTTTTTCATCAACCATACCTCCGGCATATTTTTGTCTTGTCTTAATAAGTCTGGTTGCTGATGTTCATTTTCACAAGTTCCGTACCTGATGAATCGCCCGGGAAATATTTTTAACGACTTCACCGCCCGCGTAAATATGCGCGCCGGGCAGCATTAAAAAGGCGATAAATATACCGTCAGGCTTGCGATAGAATAATCCTAAAATGCCAAACGCCGCTGGCGCCTCTCATTTTGAAAAGTTTCCCGGCAATCAGTAAATTACCGATGGGAGAGGAATCAAAGCGCCAAAATTATAACAGCGAAGCCGTTCAATTATTCTTCAATATTCCACGGCAGGCTGGCCAGGCAACTACGCTTACTCTTTTAACACGAGGAGGTCAGTATGAGCGACAACGCTAACAATACCGCGAAGTATCCCCGTCCCCCCTTTGTTGACCAGCCGCAATCGCCGCCGGGTCTTGCCGAAGAGATGAAGCCGCAGCCGGATCACGGTGAGCTGAGCTATGTCGGTTCCGGGCGGCTCGCCGGTAAGCGCGCCCTGATTACCGGCGGCGATTCCGGGATTGGGCGCGCGGTCGCGATCGCCTTCGCCCGCGAAGGCGCCGATGTGGCGATAAACTATCTGCCGGAAGAGGAGTCCGATGCGGAAACCGTGATTGCCCTGATTCAGGCCGAAGGACGTACAGCCGTCGCGATTCCGGGAGATGTGCGCGACGAATCCTTCTGCGAAACCCTGGTGGAACAGGCCGCCAGCGAACTCGGAGGGCTGGATATTCTGGTCAATAACGCCGGACGCCAGCAATATTGCGAATCACTGGAAGAACTCACCACCGCCGACTTTGACGCCACCTTCAAAACCAACGTTTATGCGGCCTTCTGGATCACCAAAGCCGCCCTGCGACATCTTAAAGAACACAGCGCGATTATTAATACTTCATCCGTCCAGGCCTTTAAGCCGAGCCCCATCCTGCTGGACTACGCGCAAACCAAAGCCTGCCTGGTGGCGTTCACGAAATCGCTGGCCAAACAGCTGGGGCCGAAGGGTATCCGGGTAAACGCGGTCGCCCCCGGTCCCTACTGGACGGTGCTGCAGTCAAGCGGCGGCCAGCCGGATGAGAAGGTGCGTCAGTTCGGCGCCGATACGCCGCTGGGGCGTCCCGGGCAGCCGGTAGAGATTGCGCCGCTGTACGTTACCCTTGCCTCTGATGCCTGCTCCTTCACCTCCGGCCAGGTGTGGTGCTCCGACGGCGGCGACGGCGTGCTGTAAATCCCGCGCGGCGGCGCGCCCCTCAGCGGTGCGCCGTCGTCTTAAGACAGGCGAGGTATTTCTGCGCTGAGTCCAGAACGATCTGCCGGGCATTTTTGGGGACGTTCTGCCCCTTAAAGGCGCCGTACAGCGCCCCGAAAGGCGTATCGCCCAGACGTTAAACGATCTTCTCCACGCTGGCGGCCGCCAACGGCAGCAAATTGGGATAGCTCCACATAAACGAAACGGCGCGCGCCCCCGGCGTCACCTGGATAATATCGCCCGCCAGCATAATACCGTCATCTTTCGCCCAGTGCAGAACGGTTCCTCCGGCGAAATGGCCTCCCAGGCGCAGCAGCCGCACCGCCGGGAGGATCTCCAGCGCATCTCCTTCCCATAGCGTGATGGCCGGGCTATCGCGCATAATCCATTCGCGATCGCTGGCGTGGAGATAAATTCGCGCATTAAAGGCGTCGGCCCAGTCCTGCATCGTGGTGTAGTAATGAGGATGGGAGATGGCGATCTCGTTTATCCCGCCCAGGGCGGTAATCAGCGTTTTGCTGGCGGCATCAAGATTGGCGATGCAGTCCCAGAGAATATTCCCCTGCGGCGTGAGCAGCAGAAACGCGCGCTGATCGATTGCAAATTTCGGTACCGTCCTGACGCTCAACAGCCGATCGTTATGCTGCTGCCACGTATTCGTATGCGTCTCGCTCAGATCGTCTGGCTTGATCCAGACCTGCCCGCTGGCCGGGACGTACTGGCGTTCATCCTCACAGATACGACAATGGTTCAGGGTGTTGCCGCGATCGTCGTAGGACGTCCCGCAGGTTGCGCACAGCTTAATCATCACTTCTCCTTAAGAAATCATTCAGGGAGCCGTAATGAGTATGGCAGACAGGGAATTTATGGCAGGAGGTGAGCATCTCAGGGCTTCCGTGCCCTGAAAGAGAAGTTTATTCGAAATAAACGTCAGGGTTTTCCGACAGCGACACAAAGGTTTTGCTGTTTTTATCCAGCGCGCGAATGTCACCGCTTTCAATATCGTAGAACCAGCCGTGCAGACGCAACGTGCTATCCCGCAGACCCACGGCAACCGACGGGTGGGTTTTAATATTGTTCAGTTGGGCGATAACGTTTTCCTGCACCATACCGTTGACTTTATCGGTCTCGTTGGCCCAGGTTTTCTTCTCCACGACGGCTTTCGCCGCATCGGAGTAGCGCAGCCAGTGGGAAACGGCAGGCATGGGGTCCAGGCACTGGCAGGTGGCGATGGCTTTCATCGCGCCGCAGTTGGAGTGGCCGCAAATGACGATATCGGTCACGCCCAGGGCCACGACGGCATACTCGATCGTCGCGGAAACCCCGCCCGGCTCAGGACCGAAAGAGGGCACGATATTCCCGGCATTACGGATCACAAACAGCTGGCCCGGCTCCTGCTGGGTCACCAGCTCCGGCACCAGGCGGCTATCGGAACAAGAGATAAACAGCGCTTTAGGATTTTGGCTGGAGGCCAGGCTGCGGAAGAGCTCTTTACGTTGCGGGAAAATCTCTTTCTGGAAGTTGAGGAAGCCCTCAATGATATGTTGCATAGCAGTGTCTCTTTTCTCTGTTTTAATGACGATATGACAAAGATCACATTTAGCCAGTTTATCACCGACGCGCGAAATGGGAATCGTTATTCGAACAGGCGATGAAACATCGCGCCGTAAAGTCGGGTGACAGCGCGCTAAAGATTGTTTATTTTTTGACGGTGAAACAATCATGAGCGGGAGCCGGATGCGACTTTAGCGCTCAACATCAACCAGGAGCGTTTATGTTTTTATCCAGCCTGATGGCCATTGCCGCCGTACTCATTATGGGCGTGATCAGCCCCGGCCCAAGCTTTATTTACGTGGCCCGCAACGCCGTTGCGCGCTCAAGGATGCATGGTCTGGTCACCGCGCTGGGAACCGGGACGGGGGCGGCTATCTTTTCGATTATGGCCATGATGGGGCTGCAAAAAGTGCTGACGGCAGTGCCGGAAATGTTTATTGGCCTGAAGGTCGCGGGCGGCCTCTATCTGCTCTGGCTGGGGTATAAAATCTACCGCGGCGCGGCGCAGCCGATGGATTTTGCGGCAGGCGGCATGGCGGCGGAACATTCCCTGCTGAAAACCTTCCGCGATGGCCTCTATACCCAGCTCAGCAACCCAAAAACGGCGCTGGTGTTCGCCTCTATTTTTACCGCCCTGCTGCCGGAGCGTATCCCGCTGGCCTTTTACTATATCGTGCCGCTGATGAGCTTCCTGATTGACGTCAGCTGGTATTCGCTGGTGGCCCTGGTGCTCTCTTCCGCGCGACCGCGCAGCGTCTACCTGCGCATGAAGCGTAAGATCGATATCGTCACCGCCACCGTGCTGGGCGCGCTCGGCCTGCGCCTGATTGCCACTTCGCTGTCAAAGTAGGCCAGCAAACCGTTTAAACGGTATAAATACGAATATCGTGTTCGCTAAACGCGTCGCGATATTCGCGACTGATATTCTCCTCGACCACCAGCACGTCAATGGCGCTGCTTTCGACCACCACAAAACGCGCCACCGCCGGGATTTTGTCCGAGGTCAGGCCGACGATGATTTCGCTGCACTGTTTTATCACCGCTTTTTTAAATTCACAGTCGGCGTAGTCAAAGCCCGTCAGACCGGACTCAGGCGCCATGGCGCAGCCGCCGATAAATCCCTGATCGAAGAGCATGCCCTGAATCTGCGCCACGGCGGAGGCGCCCACGCAGCCGCCGCTGGCCCGCTGGATTTGACCGCCAAGCATCACCACGTCATACAGCGGTTTTTTGAGCAGTACGGCAGCGATCTCGGGAGAATTCGTGACCACCGTTAACGCCAGCTCCGCCGGCAGCGCTTCCGCCATCGCCAGGTTGGTGGTGCCGGTATCGATAAAAATGCAGCCGCCGGGCTTCACCAGCTTTGCGCACTTCTGCGCGATCCTGCTTTTTGTCGCCGTATTTTTCTCTTTGCGCTCGCTATAGTCCCCCGCCTCCGGCAGGGTCATCACCGCGCCGCCGTAGACCTTTTTACAGTACCCTTCGCGGCTAAGTTCATGTAAATCACGGCGAATAGTATGCTCGGAGACGTTAAGGCGGCTGGCGAGTTCGGCGCAAACCACCCTGCCGTTCTCCTGCAGGATCTGGCAAATAAGCGCTTGTCGTTGTTTAGGAAAAACAGCATAATCGAGCACAAATAACTCCTGATAAAATCTTTATCGAGCAACAAAGTGCATGATCGTGCATTCAGACCCTGACTGTCAATACACCCTATAAAGAGGTTTGCTATGAAAATTGCCCACATCGCCCTATGGACCCGCCAGCTTGAGCAACAGGCCCGCTTTTGGGTGGCCTTCTTCGACGGCGAGATTAATGAGAAGTACTGCAGCCAAACCAACCCGGGCTTTGAGTCCTTTTTTGTCAAGATTGGCGACGGCATTGCCATTGAGCTGATGACCAAGCCGGGGCTTGTCGCGCAGACGGCGGATAACAACCACACCGGCTGGGTACACCTGGCGATTACCGTTGGCGGCGCTGAAAAGGTCAATACGCTGGCAAACCGCGCCGCCGCGCAGGGGATTCTGGTCTCGCCGCCGCGGACCACCGGCGATGGCTATTATGAAGCGGTGATTAAAGACCCCGATGGCAACCTGATTGAAATCGTCGCATAGTATCAGGCACTGACTCAACAGGAGACGCCCGTGGCCAACTATCGCGTAATCGACAAACAAAACTGGCCGCGTAAAGATCATTTTGATTTTTATCGCGGTTTTGCCAACCCCAGCTTTAATCTCTGCGTTCCTGTCGAGGCGCAGCGGCTATATGAGTGCGCGAAAGATCGCGGCGTCTCGTTTTTCCAGCTGGCGCTCTACGCCCTGGTTCGCGCGGCGAACGGGGTGCCGCAGCTGAAACAGCGGCTGCTGGGCGACGATATTATCGAATATGACCAGCTGGCGGTAATGACGCCGGTGATGACCGCCCAGGAAGGCTTTCGCCAGGTCTGGTGCGACAACGCCGCCGATTTTGCCGCCTTCAGCCATGCCGCCACGCCGAACATTGAAGCGGCGAAACATACCGCGCCGGCGCCGCTTATCGTCAACGGCGAGAATTTCTTCTGCGCCAGCTGCCTGCCGTGGCTGCATTTCAGCGCCATCACTCACGCGGAGTATTACGTCGGCGCGGCGGTGCCCGCCCTCACCTGGGGCAAGCTGAAAAACGGCATCATCCCGGTGGCGGGCAAATTCAATCACGCCTTTGTTGACGGCCTGCACGCCAGCCGCTTCTTTGCCCGAGTCGAAGAGGGGTTCGCCGAGCCGGAGACCCTCTGGCAGGCAGAATAAATATCGTCCCTGTCATTCCCCTGCCCCGACCTTTCCCGGGGCGGCTTCCCCTCCCTGCGCTGCTGCAAATCCAACACGCGGGTTGCCTCAGGTTGCAATTGCAGCAGCCCGCGCGCTTTCCACAAAACCTATCTAACTGATTAATAAACATTAAAAATGAAATGCGTTCTGGCATAGCCTTTGCTTTAGCTGTCATATAACCCACAGGAATTATTAACTATTTAGATAGTTATTTTTTGCATATACCGTTTATTGAACCGTGAGATGTGACTATGCCCGACGAAAAACTAACCCTTCGCTATACCCGCCAGACGCCAAAGGCATACGTTATCCGCAGCGATGACGAAGCGATCGCCATCGCCCATGAGATCGCGGCGGTACTGCAGCCCGACGCGGCGCAACGCGATCGCAGCGGCAGCGTGCCGCCGGAGATTATCGATACCTACTCCAACAGCGGCCTGTGGGGGATTACCGTCCCGCGGCAGTGGGGCGGCGCCGAGGTTTCTGCCGCGACGCTGGCTCAGGTGATTGCGATTATTTCCGCCGCCGACCCGTCGCTGGGGCAAATCCCGCAGAACCACTACTGCCTGCTGGAGGATATTCGTCTGCAGGGCAGCGAAGCGCAGCAGGCCTTTTTCTTCGCTCAGGTGCTGAAAGGCTATCGCTTCGCCAATGCCCTTTCTGAGACCGGCGGTAAGACGGTGCTCGATATCCGCACCCGCCTGGAGGCCAGCGATCGCGGTCTGCGCATCACCGGTCGTAAAGGATACTGCACCGGATCGCTCTACGCCCACTGGATCGGCATTCTGGCGCTGGATGCGGAGAATAACGCGCAGCTGGCGTTTGTTCCGCGCGAATCTGCAGGGCTGACGGTCATCGACGACTGGGCCTGCCTCGGCCAGCGCACCACCGCCAGCGGGACGGTCCTGGCGGAGGATCTGGCCGTCGAGCCTTTCCACCTGTTCCCGACGTGGAAATCCTACGCGACGCCAACCCTTGCCGGACCGTTTGCCCAGCTCACCACCGCCGCCATCGATCTGGGAATCGCCCGCGCGGCGCTTAGCGATACGGTAAGCTTTGTCAGCGAATTCGCCCGGCCGTGGATTGATGCCGGCGTTGAGCGCGCCAGCGAAGATCCGCTGACTATCTATCAGATAGGCCAGCTTGACAGCCGCCTGGCGGCCGCCGACGCGCTGCTGGAGCGGGCCGGGAAGGTGCTCGACCGGTATAAATACGATCTGAGCGAGGATAACGTCGCCCAGGCGTCTATCGCCGTGGCGCGCGCCAAGGTCTTTACCACCGAAGCGGCGCTGGAAGCCGCCAGCCGCCTGTTTGAGCTTAGCGGCACTCGCTCGACCAGCATCGCCCTCAATCTTGATCGCCACTGGCGCAACGGGCGCGTCCACACCCTGCACGACCCGGTGCGCTGGAAATATCAGCTGCTGGGCAACTGGGTGCTCAACGGCATTCGTCCGCAACGCCATGACTGGAACTGAGATGAACCGCGCGCTGGCTTTTTTCGCGAATATCGACTGGGGCGACGTGGCGCAGGCCAGCGTCGATACCTTGACCATGCTGGGCTGGTCGCTGGGCTTTACCGTGCTGATTGGCCTGCCGCTGGGGATTGTGCTCTATCTCAGCGGCCAGCCTCGCCTGCTTCACGCGCCGCGCCTCTATCGCCTGCTGTCGCTGGGGGTCAACGTCCTGCGATCGCTGCCGTTCATCATTTTATTGATCGTGATGATCCCGGTGACGACGCTGATTACCGGCACTTCGCTCGGCGTTGAAGGCACCATCCCGCCGCTGGTTGTCGGCTGCGCGCCCTTCTTTGCCCGGCTGGTTGAGACCGCGCTGCGCGAGGTGGAGCACGGCCTGGTGGAGGCCAGCTGGTCGATGGGCGGCAACACCTGGCAGCTTATCTGGCACACCCTGCTGCCGGAGTCGCGCGCCGGGCTGATTGCCGCCGTGACCGTGACCGCGATTTTACTGGTGGATTACACCTCGATGGCCGGGGTCATCGGCGGCGGCGGGCTGGGCGACCTGGCCATCCGCTTTGGCTATCAACGCTTCCAGACGGACGTCATGGCGATTACCGTTCTGCTGCTGATTGCGCTGGTGCAGATAGTACAAATGAGCGGCGATCGTCTGGTGAAGGCGATGAGCCGCAAATAACAATAGCTTCAGGAATAAGACAATGAAAAAAACAATCCTCGCAGCGGGGCTTCTGGCCCTTTTCTCCCTGTCCGCCAGCGCCAATGAGACGCTGACCGTGGGCGCAACGCCGGTCCCCCATGCCGAAATTCTCGAGTTCGTGAAGCCCGAGCTGGCGAAACAGGGGGTCGATCTGAAAATTAAAGTCTTTAACGACTTTATCCAGCCTAACCAGCAGCTGGCGGAGAAAAATCTCGACGCCAACTACTACCAGTACCGCCCTTTCCTTGATAACTACAATCAGACCCGCCATACCCATCTGCTTCCGGTGGTCGGCGTGCATATTGAACCCTTTGGCGCTTATTCGAGTAAATATAAAACGCTCAAAGAGGTACCGGATGGCGCCACCGTTGCCATTCCGAACGATCCGGTGAATACCGGTCGCGCGCTGGTGATGCTCAGCAATGCCGGGCTGATTACCCTGAAAAACCCGCAGGATCCGCAGTCGGCGACCAAAGATATCACCGCTAATCCACACCATTTTAAAATTCGCGAGCTGGAAGGCGCAATGCTGGCGCGGGCGGTGAATCAGGTCGATCTGGCGTTTATCTTCGCCAACTATGCGCTGGAGGCCGGAATTGATACCGACAAGGCGCTGCTGGTGGAAAAAGGCAGCGACCTGTACGTCGAGTATCTGGTGGCGCGTCCCGACAACATCAACGATCCCGGCATTCAGAAGCTGGCGAAAGCCCTGAACTCAGACCGCGTGCGCAGCTTTATTCTCACCCGCTATAAAGGCAAAATTTTGCCCGGTTTTTAATCGCCGGATGTTCATCGGCAGCCTGCGGGCTGCCGCTTAATTTCGTTAACAGAGCCGCTATCGTGACGCAAAAACCCAACGCCACAACGCATATTCAGCTAAGCCAGATAAGTAAAGCCTACCCCAACGGCGTGCAGGCGCTGCGGGATATTAATCTGCAGATCGCGCAGGGAGAAATCTTCGGCATTATCGGGCGCAGCGGCGCCGGAAAATCAACCCTGCTGCGCCTGTTCAACCGCCTGGAAAATGCCGATAGCGGTGAAATTATCATTCACGGCGAGCATACGCGGCACTACTCCCGCAGCCAGCTGCGCGACCTGCGCCGCCGGGTCGCGATGATCTTCCAGCACTTTAATTTGATGGCCACCAAAACGGTGGCGCAGAACGTTGAGCTGCCGCTGAAAATGGCCGGGGTACCGCGAGCGGAGCGGCGGCGACGGGTCGATGAGATCCTGGCGCTGGTCGGCCTCAGCGCCCTGCGCGACAGCTGGCCGGCTAAGCTTTCCGGGGGACAAAAGCAGCGTACCGGCATCGCCCGCGCGCTGGTTACGCAGCCGGAGATCCTGCTGTGCGACGAAGCCACCTCGGCCCTCGACCCGGAAAATACCCTTGCGGTGCTGAAACTGCTAAAAGAGATTAATCAGCGCCTCGGTCTGACCATCGTACTGATCACCCATGAGATGGACGTCATTCGCACCCTCTGCGACCGGGTCGCGGTGCTTGAGCGCGGAGAAATTATCGAACAGGGGGAGGTGTGGCGAGTATTTGGCCATCCCCGGCACGAAGTCACCCAAAGCCTGCTCGGCACGCTGCACCATGACCGCCCGGACGAGCGTCCGCCGCTGAGCGGAAACCAGCAGCTGGTCACGCTGCATTTTGACGGCAGCAGCGGACATGAACCCAACTTACAGCATATCGCCGCCCTGCTGGGCGACGATGCTCGCCTGCTTTACGGCAGCTGCGAGCAGATTCAGGGACGGGTGATTGGCCAGCTGCGGGTACGCCTGGCGACACCGCTGGCAAATCAGCGCTTAGCGCAGCATGCCGGCTGGGTAGCAGACCGCCTGACCTTCTCCGGCGAACCGACAGCAGAGAATGCTGGCGCTTAGCGCAAAAATGACAGATTAATGCTGAATTATTGCTAATGCTAAATCGCTATAAGCCATAGCTTTTCGGTGTTAGACAGTGCGCGGTGCGCCTCTTATCTTTCGTCATGATTTGTAAATATTTTACGCAATTCTTTGATGAGGGAGCACTTTTGTCCAGACTACTGCACGGGTTAAAAACCAAACAGACGCGGTTCGCGCTTGCTCTGAAAATCGCGTTGCTCGGCGGCGCGGTGGCATTTTCTTCGGTCGCCATCGCCGACGACATTTTAAAAGAAGGGATCACCCCGGCCAGCGATGCCAGCCAGATCCCCGCCGCCGCGAAGCTGCGCAAAGATACCGTCGTGGCCGGCATCTCCGAGCCGCAGGGCATTTTTAACCCCTACTTCTTCGTCAACGGCTGGGATGAGAACGTCACCAACGTGATTTTCTCTCGCCTGATCGACTGGGACAGCCACGGCAATCTGGTGCCGGGCCTCGCCGAAAGCTGGACAGTGAGTCCGGATAACAAGGTCTACACCATCAAGCTGCGCCCCAACCTGACCTTTAGCGACGGTTCGCCGCTGACCGCCGACGATGTCGCCTTTACCCTTACCGTGCTGCTGGATCCGAAATACGACGGCGATACCGATATCACGCTCGCCAATATTGCCGGCGGCGCGGAGTACAAAGCGGCGAAAGCCGATAGCGTCAGCGGTCTGAAAGTGCTTGACCCCTTAACGCTGCAGGTGACCACCACCCAGCCGGGCGCGACGACGCTGGCAAAAATTGGCGGCCCGGTACTCTCCAAAGCCTATTACGGCAAAGGCTACCAGCGCGGCAACCTCGACTATCTGCGCACCCTGCACGGCAAACCGCTGGGCAACGGTCCTTACGTTTACGACAAATACATCCCCGGCCAGGAGATTCGTTTCCACGCCAACAGCCATTTTTATCGCGGTACGCCGCCCACCCCGCGCTTTATCTATCGCGTGACCAACCCGTCAACCAACTTCCAGCTCTTCCAGACGGGTGAAACCGACTACGACGCCTTTACCTCGCGTCCTGACGATATCGAACAGCTGAAAATGCTCGGCTTTGCCAACATCAACCTTTATGGCTCCAGCGACTACAGCCAGGTGGAATTTAACGTCCGCCGCCCGGCGTTGAAGGACGTGAAGGTACGCCAGGCGCTGATTTACGGCCTCGACCGCCAGAAGCTGATTGATGTGGTCTACCAGGGCTACGGCAAGGTGGCGATTGAGCCTATCGCGCCGATCTCCTGGGCCTGGAACGCCGACGGGGTAAACCCGTATCACTACGACCCGGCGCAGGCGAAAAAGCTGCTTGACGAAGCCGGCTGGAAACCGGGGCCGGACGGTATCCGCGTTAAAGAGGGCAAACGCCTGGAGTTAACGCTGCTGGTGAGCAAGAAAGTGCTCAACGATGCGCTGATCCCCATCGCCAAAGAGAACTGGCAGCAGATTGGCGTCCTGTTAAAACCGCAGGTCGTCGATTTCAACGCCCTGATGGCGCAGCGTAAGTCGGGTAATTACGATCTGGCGTCGTTCAGCACCAGCACCCTTAACGACCCGCATGATGGCGTGTGGGATTTTTACAGCGCGGAAGCGAAAGAGTCCGGCTATAACAACCCGCAGGTCGATAAGCTGATTACCGAAGGTAACTCGGTGCTCGACGTCGAGAAGCGTAAGCCTATCTACCACCAGCTGTATCAGGTACTGGCGCAGGACCCGCCGGTGATCCTTCTCGGCTACCGTGAAATTCTCTCGGCGAGCAGCGCCCGGGTCACCGGCTTCAAACCGGATATCTACAACGGCCTGACCGGCAGCCTGCCGGATGTCAAAATCGTTAAGTAAATCCCCGGCCGCCGGGATGACCGGCGGCTGACGTGAGAATGTCATGAGAAATTTCATCCTGAGACGGCTGCTGCAAACGCTGCCGATGCTGCTGCTGGCCTCCTTTATTATCTTTATGCTGTTTGCCAAAACGCCGGGCGATTTTATCGACGGCAATATCACCCTCACCGCCGCCCGCGCCGCCGAACTGAAAGCCATTTACGGCCTGGATCAGCCGCTGCTCACCCGCTATATCCACTGGCTCGGCCAGCTGCTGCGCGGCGATCTCGGGTTTTCGCTGCAGTACCAGATCCCGGTCAGCCAGCTGCTCAACCAGTACATCTGGAACTCTTTCCTGCTGGCCAGCGTGGCGCTGGTATTTTACTGGGGAATTGGCCTGACGGTGGGCGTGGTCTCAGCGCTGAAGCCCAATTCTGCGTTCGATCATCTGGTGAGCGTCGCGGTGTTCGCCGCCATGTCGTTCCCGACCTTTTTTCTCTGTCTGCTGCTCATCAAGTGGTTCGCCGTCGACCTGCACTGGCTGCCGGTGGGCGGCATGACCAATACCGGCAGCGACGATCGCGGCTGGGAGTATGTGCTGCAGGTCGCCGCCCATCTGGTGCTGCCGGTACTGGCGCTGGTGATGCTCCAGGCGGGCAGCCTGACCCGCTATTTTCGCGCCAGCATGCTCGACGTGGTGAAAATGGATTTTATCCGCACCGCCCGCGCGAAAGGGCTGCGCGAACGCACGGTTATCCTCAAGCACGCCCTGCGTAACGCCCTGCTGCCGATCATCACCCTGCTCGGCTTCGAGCTGCCGGGGCTGTTCTCCGGGGCGATCATTACCGAAAAAGTGTTTAACTGGCCGGGGGCCGGGCATATTCATATCGATTCGCTGGCCGCCCGCGACTACCCGGTGTTAATGGGCTTTACCCTGTTTCTGGCGGTGCTGACCATTCTTGGCAACCTGATTGCCGATGTGCTTTACGCGTGGGTCGACCCGCGCATTCGCGTGAGGTCCTGATGCTCAGCTCTCTGTTTTCTGCTAACCGACGCCTGCGCAAGGCGGAAATCCCGGCGCTGGCGAAGGTGACCCCATCCCCCTGGCGTCAGGCCTGGCAGGCGCTGCGCCGCAATCGCCTGGCGATGCTGTGCCTGCTGCTGCTGGTCGTAATGGCCCTCTGGTGCATACTGGGGCCGCTGTGGTCGCCGTGGAAAGACGATGCCACCGACGCGCTGATGATTAACAGGCCGCCCGGCGCGGAACACTGGCTGGGTACCGACTTTCTCGGTCGCGATATTTACACCCGCCTGCTGCTGGCCGGGCGCATTTCGCTGATTATCGGCCTGCTGACCATGCTACTGTCGGTCACCCTTGGCTATCTGCTCGGCGCGCTGTCGGGCTACGCCGGCGGCCTGACCGATAAACTTATTATGCGTTTTGCCGATCTGGTGATGACTATCCCCGGCCTGCCGCTGCTGATTGTCGCGGGCGCGATGCTCTCGGAGCTCGATTTCTCACCGGACTCACGCATCTATATGGTGGTGATTATGCTGAGCCTGCTGGAGTGGCCGAAGCTGGCGCGTCTGGTACGCGGGCAGTGCCTCTCCCTGCGCGAGCGCGACTTTATGCTGGCGACCCAGGTGCTGGGACTGTCGGCGCGACGCCGTCTGTTTGGTCATCTGCTGCCGAATACGGTACCGATTCTGGTGGTCATGGCGACCATGGCGGTGGCGAACGCCATCCTCAGCGAGTCGGCGCTCAGCTACCTCGGGCTTGGCGTGGTACCGCCGACGCCATCGTGGGGCAATATGATGGACGCCGCCAATAGCCTGATCGACTTTCAGCGCCGGCCCTGGCTGTGGATGCCGCCGGGGATCGCCATTTTTATCACCGTCATCGCCATTAACGTGCTGGGCGACGGCCTGCGCGACGCCATGGACCCTAAAATGAAACAGAGGCTGAAATGAGTCGCGCATTAATCACCTTTAATCAGCTTTCGGTCTCTTTTGCCGCCGACAAAAACCGGGTACGCGCGGTACAGGATGTGTCGTTCACTATTCGCGCCGGGCAGACCGTTGGCGTGGTCGGCGAATCCGGCTGCGGCAAAAGCGTCACCGCCATGTCGTTAATGGGCCTGCTGCCACCGCAGGCGGCGCGCATTGACGGCGGGGAAATTCTTTTTGAGGGCCAGGACCTGCTGCGGCTGAAAAACGCCCGTATGGCCGACCTGCGCGGCAATCAGCTGGCGATGATTTTTCAGGAGCCGATGACCGCCCTGAATCCGGTACTCACCGTCGGCGAGCAGCTCTGCGAACCGCTGATTCGCCACCGCGGCGAGCCGCCGAAGGCCGCATGGCAACACGCTACCCAGCGCCTGACGGATGTCGGGCTGGCGCGCGCGGAGAGCCTGATGGCCAGCTATCCGCATCAGCTTTCCGGCGGCATGCTGCAGCGGGTGATGATTGCCATGGCGCTGAGCTGCCAGCCGAAGCTGCTGATTGCCGATGAGCCGACAACCGCCCTGGACGTCACCGTGCAGGCGCAGATCCTGCGCCTGCTGCGCGACCAGGCGCGGGCCAACCGGATGGCGATGATGCTGATTACCCACGATCTCGGGGTTATCGCGCAGATGGCCGAGCACGTTGTGGTGATGTACGCCGGGCGTATCGTCGAGCAGGGCGCGACCGCCGCGATTCTGCGTCACCCGCAGCATCCCTATACCCAGGGGCTGATTGCCTCGCGGCCGGTGCCGGGGGCCCGGCGCCGACGCCTCTATTCAATCCCCGGCCAGGTGCCGGACCTCGCCGCCCTTCCCGCCGGATGTGCCTTCGCCGAGCGCTGCGCAAAAGCCACCGCGCGCTGCCGACAGAGCATTCCGCCGCTGTCAGGGCAAGACCGGCAGGCCGCCTGCTTTTACAGTGAACTTTCGGAGTCCGTGACATGAGTCATGAATACGTGATTGAAGTGGATGGGCTGAAAAAACACTTCCCGCTGCGCGATGGGCTGTTCGGTCAGCAGACCGGCGTACTGCGGGCGGTGGATGGCGTGAGCTTTAAGATTCGCCGGGGAACGATTTTTGGTCTGGTGGGCGAATCCGGCAGCGGGAAAACCACCGTTGGCCGTACGCTGCTGGGGCTGTATGAGAAGACCGCCGGCAGCGTCAAGTTTCGCGGTCAGGAACTTGCCGAACTGCCGCCGCGGGCAATGCGCGCGCTGCGGCCTAAAATCCAGCTGGTGTTTCAGGACCCCTACAGTTCGTTAAACCCGCGCATTCGCATCGGCGACGCCATTGGCGAAGCGATGCTGGAGCACAAGCTCTGTCGCCGGGCGGAGCTGTATGACAAAACCCTTGAGGTGATGCGCATCTGCGGGCTGGCCCCGCAGCATTACAACCGCTTCCCGCACGAGTTTTCCGGCGGCCAGCGTCAGCGCATCGGCATTGCCCGGGCGCTGATCTTAAACCCGGATTTTATTATTGCCGATGAGCCGATTTCGGCCCTCGATGTGTCGATTCAGGCGCAGATTATTAATCTGTTTTCCGATCTGCGCGACGATCATGGGGTGACGTTTTTGTTTATCTCCCACGATCTCGGGGTGGTAGAACATCTCTGCGATGACGTGGCGGTGATGTATCTCGGGCAACTGGTGGAGACTGCCAGCCGCGATGCGCTATTCAGCCGGCCTTTGCATCCCTACACCCGGGCACTGCTGGCGGCGGTACCGACCCTCGATCCGGACAGCGAGCCGGTCGCGGTGGTACAAGGTGAAATTCCCGACCCGTCCCGGCCGCCTTCCGGCTGTCGCTTTTCCTCCCGCTGCCCGCAGGCCAGCGACCGCTGCCGTCGCGATATTCCACTATTAAGGGAGGTCGCCGACGGCCACCACGTCGCCTGTCACGCGGTTTAGCGCCGGCCAGGCTTCGGACCATAAAAAAACCGCCCACAGGGGGCGGTTACTTGCGCAAGAGCGAAACGGCTGCGGCTACTCTTCCAGCGCGAAGGCAATAATATCATCGCCCACGTCCGGCGAGTGGCTGGCGCCCCCGGCGGAGATCACCACGTACTCTTTACCGCTTTTCGGTGATTTATAGATCAGCGGCGCCGCCACTGCCCCAACAGGCAGACGAGCGCGCCACAGCTCTTTACCGGTGGCGGAATCCAGCGCGCGCAGGTAGTTATCCTGAGTTCCCGCGAAGAACACCAGTCCGGAAGCGGTTGACGTCGGGCCGCCCAGCGTCGGCATACCCAGCGGGATATGCATGTGCGTTTTCAGCCCCAGCGGACCGGTATCCTCCACCGACCCCATCGGCACCTGCCACAACAGCTGGCGAGTGTTGAGGTCAATGGCGCTCATGGTGCCAAACGGCGGGGTATTACAGGGAACGCCCAGCGCCGACTGCAAAATATCGATCCGCACGCCGCCGTATGGCCCGGCAATTTGCGGCCGCACGGTTCCCATAAAGCCGGGCACCTCGTCGGTGGAGACTTTATATTTCGCCATATCCTCTTTGCGCACCAGCGACATTCTCAACGGCATCCGCATATCGTTGACGAACAGCGTTCCTGTGCGCTCATCGATAGTGATACCGCCCCAGTTCATGCCGCCCAGCAGGCTTGGCCACTCGATGTACGGCTTCTCTGACGGCGGCGTGTACATGCCCAGATAAGTCGACGCTTTGAAGTCGATACGGCACATCAGCTGATCGAACGGCGTCACGCCCCACATCGATTTCTCGGTGAGCGGCTCGACGCCCAGCTGCGGCATGCCGGTGGAGAAAGGCTGGGTGGCGGAGAGATGCTCGCCTTCCGCGCCATCATGGGCGACAGGCTGCTCTTCCACGCGGGTCACCGGCTTACCGGTACGCCGGTCGAGTACGTAAATCTGCCCGGTTTTGGTGGTCTGGATCAGAACCGGAACCTCTTCGCCCCGCTCGTTTTTCATATGGAACAGTACCGGCTGCGACGGCAGGTCATAGTCCCAGATATCATGATGCACGGTCTGGAAGACCCACTTCGTCTCGCCGCTGCTGGCGTCCACCGCCACCACGGAAGATCCGTATTTCTCTTTGGCCGCGTTGCGATCGCCGCCCCAGTAGTCCGGCGGACCGTTACCGGTCGGCAGATAAATCAGGTTCAGCTCTTTGTCAAAGCCCGGCACCGTCCAGACGTTCGGCGTTTCGAGGGTATAGACGCGACCTTTTACCGGGTCGGTAACGTTTTCCGGCTGGCCGACGTCCCACGCCCACACCACGTTTCCGTTACGTACGTCAAACGCGCGTACCACCCCGGACGGTTCACCGTGCACGATATCGCGCACCCAGCCGCCGAGCACCGCAATATGCCCCATAATCACCGGCGTTGAGGTCGGGTGGTAGCGTTTGCTGTTTTCGGTATTGTCCATACCCTGTTTCAGATCGACGCTACCGTGATCGCCGAAGTCATCGCACAGTTCGCCGGTTTTGGCGTTCAGGGCGATCAAACGGGCGTCGACGGTAGACACCAGGATACGCTGCGGGCACTGCTGCAGCGCCGGGCTGGCCTTCTCTTCTGCGCTCAGCGAATCATCGCTTTGTACATCGTAATAGCCGACCCCGCGACAGGTGACGTGTTCGGCGGTACTTGCGTGCGGGTCAAAACGCCAGCGCGCTTTCCCGGTATCCGCATCCAGCGCCGTAACCACGTTCAGCGGCGTACAGGAGTACAGCGTGTCGCCTATTTGCAGCGGGGTATTTTCATCGACGCCAATCCCGGCGCCGGTTAGCCGGCGGCCGGTGTGATACGTCCAGGCGACTTTCAGGTTTTTGACGTTTTGCGGCGTGATCTCATCGTACGGCGCAAAACGGGTGCCGGAGGCATCGCGGCCGAAGAACGCCCAGTTATCGCTTTTGGCAGCCAGGGTCGGCGTGCTGTCGTCGCTCGCTTTCACCACGCCGTGATGAATACCGCCGTGCGGGTAGAAGGCGGAAACCAGCGTCGCCAACAGCAGGAGAAAAATCGCCGAGGCACTCCAGTTGGCGTAGCGTCTGCGCGCAGGCGGGATCGGCAGCGTCGCCGCCAGCCACAGCGCCAGCATCAGCATCAGCGCGGGAACGACCAGCCGGGGGATCAGGCCCCAATAGCTGAGCTGCACTTCATACAGCGCCCAGCAAAGGGTCAACAGGAAAGTCAGAATGGCAAAAGGCAGGACATAGCGGCTGCGGACAAGATAGCCGACGGCGATAAGCAGATAAGCGAGACCGGCTAACAGATACCAGGCGCTGCCGCCGAGAGAGAGGAGTTTGCCCCCCCAGATAGTGAAAAAGAGTCCAGTGCCAAAGCTCAGTAATGCAAAAAGTACCCGGTAAACGGTAAAGAACAGGCCCCTACCGCTACCTTGTTGTTCGTCCATATTTCATCCCATACGACGTCAGTCGAAAAAACCAAAACATCTCATATAAACAGCGCGTTATCAGACCAAGAAAAGCGCATACCGCATATCATGTTGGTTGGACGCTCTCGGACAGAGCGAAGAACGTAAGGAATTATATGTATTTGTAAAAATAATGTAAAACTATCAGGCATTAAATGTTTAAAATTTTTTAATTTATAAAAGTAAGTTGAACGAATGATGGGTTATAACGAAAGCCGCAAAGCCCGCGTTGCATCCGCTGTTAAGCCCGTTTCGATCCAGGCGAATCAGTCCGATCGTCTTGCTATCCTCCCCCCGCTGTTTAATCATACCCGGCGCGTTCATTTGACCGCTTACATCGGGCGAAGCCATTCGCCTTGACACCTGAAGGGGAAAAATTTCATGGCTGTTCAGGAGAGTAAACATGAATAAACGAAAATATCTCACCGAAACTGAGATAAAAAAAATCATCAACGAGGCGTATAAGGGAGCGAACCCGGAGAGGGATCGTTGTTTAATCTGGATGTGCTTCATTCACGGCTGCCGCGTCAGCGAAATTCGCCACTGGCGGCTATCTGACCTTGACTTGCATAACCACTCAATTTACGTCAAACGGCTTAAAAATGGGTTTTCCACCACGCATCCTCTCTTTTCCAGCGAGATGACGTTTATCCGTGAATGGCTGTCGGCGCGTAAAAACTATCGCAACAGCGACAGCGACTGGCTATTTCTTTCGCAAAAAGGAACGCCGCTATCGCGTCAGCGGATCCACGTATTGATTAGCCACTATAGCCAAAGTGCGGGTTTAAGGATTGCGGCCCATCCGCATATGCTGCGCCACGCCTGCGGTTTTTCGCTGGCCGATAAGGGCATGGATACCCGGCTAATTCAGGATTATCTCGGTCACAAAAATATTCAGCATACGGTGCTTTATACTGCGAGCAATGCTGCAAGATTTAAAAATATATGGTGACGCGATAACCAATATATTTCTTACTTGACATAATGTATCAGATTGTCACTAACATAATAAATCGCTAATAACCTTTCAGCCCGTAAGGTTTTTCGCATCTCGAAAAATTAAAAACATTAATTATCAATAGATTAGAAACTGACGCGCATTTTCCAGTAAACCCTGACCTCAGACGTTACCCTCCGAAACACCAGATTATTTACCATCCAATCCTGAATTTATAGTTTTTAATATTGCAAAAATCGCCATCCTTGGCATCTACATCTAAAAAATCAACAAACAAAATAGATAAAACTAAACATGACACTTTGATACAAAATGTCTTCTGCAGAAATAAACCTCAGCGTCACTGAATCTATTTCAGCACGACATCTGGCTATCAGATTAATAAAGGCTCATGAGAAATTTATTTCTGTGAAGCTATTACCTTTCTATATTGCATATAAGGACTACCTTATGAACAAGAGTCTTATTGCTGTTGGTCTGTTAGCCGGTGTCATGTCCGCCTCCGTATTCGCGGATGATGGCCGTATTGATTTTTACGGTTCCATCACCGATAGCGCCTGTACCGTGATCAATAATATGACAAACCCGCTGTCGGTTATGATGGGGAATGTCTCCAGCAAAGCCTTCAACGGCGCTGGCTCCACGGCCTCGGCGACTAAATTTATTATTGAGCTGAAAGATTGCCCGAAATCCGCTAAGTCGGCCACGGTAAAATTCGACGGCACGGCGGATAGCAGCGTCGGTACTATTCTGGCGCTCACCCAAGAGCCTGGCGTGGCACAGGGCGTCGGGATCCAGTTAATGGATAATAAAAACGTCGTCGTTCCATTATATACCGCCTCATCCGCTTACCCGCTGCAGCCGGGCGGAAATAGTCTCGCTTTCGTCGCCCGCTATTATGCGACATCAAGCACCGTAAACGCAGGGTTCGCTAACTCTACCAGCACATTTACCCTCAATTACAACTAACGGATATTTCGTCGGCGTATTTCTGTTGCGCTGGCGTTATTTCCGCGGACCGGCAGCGGCCGGTCCGTCCCTTTTCGTATTTGTGGAGTCAATAGCTATCATGCATAAAGGATATAGAATATTTCCCCTTCTCCTCTTGGTGCTGGCGAGCGAATTAGCGGCGGCGACAGAAAGCGGCGGCGTCACAATTGGCGGCACGCGACTGATTTTTGATGGCGGCAAAAAAGAGGCCTCTTTAAGCGTCAGCAATTCGGATACCGGCCCATATCTGATCCAGTCGTGGGTGGAGCCGCGCAATAACGATCCGGCCAGGCCGCCGTTTATTATTACCCCGCCGCTGTTCCGCCTCGACGGCAATCAGCAAAACCTGCTGCGGATCGTCAATACCGGCGGCCAGCTCCCTACCGATCGCGAGTCGCTTTATTGGCTAAACGTCAAAGCTATTCCGACAAATACCGCCCCGGAAGACGCGAACACGTTGCAAATCGCCGTAAGAACGCGCCTCAAGCTTATTTATCGTCCCAAAACGCTGAAGGGTATCCCGGAAGAGGTGACCCATAAGCTGAAATGGAGCCTGACGGGCAGCAGGCTAACGGTATCGAATCCGACGCCGTTTTACATGAATTTCAACGAGGTCACGGTGGGCAATCATCCCATTACCGAAGCCACCTTTGTCGCACCAATGAGCTCAGCCACGTTTGCTACCCCTGGCAAGGTGACCGGCCTGGTGTCATGGAAAATCATTAGCGACTTTGGCGGCGTGGGAAAAAGCCACACGCAGGTTCGCTAACCCGCCGCTGCCGACGGTTTGCGCTGCGGCGATTTGCCGTCAGCTAAGGAGCATTTCAGGATGAACAAAAGAACCTCAAGCGACTCGCCCTTGAATTTAGCTTACCTTATCGCCACCCAGATTGCCCTGATTGTGGGGATAAGCCCCTCAGCTAACGCCCGGGAACGGTTCAACCCCGCCCATCTGGAAACCGGCGCAGGCGGGCTGGCCACCACCGATCTCTCCGCCTTCGAGGAGCATGGCGGGCAGCAGCCCGGACGCTACAGGGTGGATATTTATGTCAATGACAGCAAGGTGGATACCCGGGACGTTGAGTTCCGCATACAGCAAAACGCGCAGGGACAGAACACATTACAGCCCTGCCTGTCCCTGAACGATTTGGCCTCATGGGGCGTCATGATCCAGCGTTATCCGACGTTAGGCCAGCCCGATGCCAGCTGCGCAAGGCTGTCGGCGATTCCTCAGGCCAGCGCCGACTTTCGTTTCTCGCACCAGCAGCTGCTGTTAAGTTTTCCCCAATCTTCCCTTACCAACGCCGCGCGCGGCTGGGTCGATCCGGCGCGGTGGGATGACGGCATTCCGGCGGCGCTGGTCAATTACAGCGTCAGCGGCGCCAACAACCGGGACAAAAAAGGCGGCGGCGGCGGCGGAAACGCGCAGTACATTAATTTACGCCCCGGTCTTAATATCGGTCCCTGGCGATTGCGTAATTACACCACCTGGAACCGCAACAGCCAGAACGGTGAAAGCGGCACCTCAACAAAATGGGATACCGTTTATACCTACGCCCAGCGCGATATACGCTCGCTGAAGAGCCGACTGACGCTGGGCGATAGCACCACGCCTTCCGATATTTTCGACAGTATTCCGTTTCGCGGCGGCCAGCTGGCGTCTGACGACGATATGCTGCCGGAGAGCCTACGCGGCTATGCCCCCGTAGTGCGGGGGATCGCCCGTACCCATGCCCAGGTCACGATCCGACAAAACGGATACATCATTTATCAGACCTACGTTTCGCCCGGCAGCTTCGAAATCACCGATATGTACCCCACCGGCGGTTCCGGGGATCTGTACGTCACCATCAAAGAGTCTGACGGCAGCGAACAATTCCTCGTGGTGCCCTACGCCTCGGTCCCGGTGCTGCAGCGCGAAGGCCGGTTAAAATACGCCATGACCACCGGCGTTTACCGCGCCTATGACAACGGCATCGATAAAGCCCCGCTGGCCGCCGGCACGGCGATTTATGGCCTTCCCGCCGGCTACACCGTATACGGCGGCGGCCAGTTCAGTAACAGATACCAGGCGTTAGCGTTGGGCATAGGTAAAAACCTGGGCTCCATTGGCGCCCTATCCACCGATATCACCCAGGCCTGGTCGCAGCAAAAAAATCGACCGCGAGAAGAAGGCCAATCCTGGCGTATTCGCTACAGCAAAAACCTGGTGCAGACCGGGACTAACTTCACCTTCGCTGGCTATCGCTATGCCACCAGCGGCTACTGGGATATGCAGGACGTTCTTAATACCTGGCGCGATGGGCGGCGCTACGTGATGCCGGAACGCAGGCGCAACCGCGCCGAGTTAACCGTCAGCCAGAACCTGTTTCAGATACCAGGCAACCTCGCGCTTAGCGCCATCGTGGAAGACTATTGGGATACAAACAAACGCATGGAGTCATATAGCGCGAGCTACAACGGTTCGTATAAAGGCATCAGTTTCGGTCTGAGCTACAGCTATAACATTCACTCTGCGGAACGCTACGGCCAGCGCTCCGGGCGCATCTACGACCGCGATGGGCTGTTTGCGCTCACCATGAGTATTCCTCTGGAGAAATTATTCGGCGGCCATCCCACCTACGTCAGCTACATGATGAATACCAGTAAGCAGGGGAATACCACCAATAATCTGAGCCTGGGCGGTACCTTATTGGCCGATAACAATCTGAGCTGGAGCGTCATGCAGGGCTATGGTTCTCAGGGCCAGGGAAGCAATAGCGGGATTAATGCCGACTGGCGCGCCTCTTACGCCGAGACCCTCGTCGGCTACGCCCGCGATCGCTACAGCGAACGCGTTAACTATGGTTTGCAGGGCGGGATCGTGGCGCATCGCAACGGCCTCACCTTTAGCCAGCCCCTCGGCGAAACGATGGCGCTGATCGCCGCGCCCGGCGCACAAAACGTAGCGGTGCTTGGGCAGTCAGGCGTCAAAACCGATCGCTTCGGCTACACCGTCGTCCCCTACCTCAGCCCCTATCGCAAAAACGATCTCACGCTGAATACCGAAACCCTGGCCGATGATGCCGAACTGGCGCTGGCAACGCAGACGGTCATCCCCACGCGCGGCGCGCTGGTGAAGGCCAGCTATGAAACCAGCCTCGGTAAACGGGTCCTGATGACCCTGAGAAAACGCAACGGCGCGTCGGTACCGTTCGGCGCAACGGTTATCGATCCCGCCTCCCCGACGCCAAAAAGCTTCATCGTAGGCGATGGAGGACAGGTTTATCTGACGGGGCTAAAAGACGCGGGTCAGCTGGAGGTTAGCTGGAGTCACGACCCTGATGGCCGGTGCAGAGTGAATTACAGCCTGACGCAAAGCGCCAGCGGGATCATCAACCTTAATGCACAGTGTTTATAGCAGGAGCATGACGATATGAAACGAGTCAACGTCCCCCTTATGCTGGTTACTCTGATCGCCAGCGCTGCCCACGCGGAGAACAACTATTGTCCCAGTTCTCCGCCCACGCCGTTTACCCAGCAGCTCGCGCAGATCGCGGTATCGCGGGCGCTGCCGGTAGGCAGCGATATTCCCGGCACGCAGCGGGTCTTCACCTTTAACGGAAACTGCAAAGGCCGCAGCGGTTGGGCGGATGTCACCCCGGGGCACCCCATTATCGCCTGCTATTACGGCAGCGGCGAAGAAGTCGCGGGTTTTCCGGGGGTCTATGAAACCGGCGTCGAAGGCATCGGTATTGCGCTGCAAAATAGCGCCGGCCAAAGGGTGAGTGGTATCGGCAGCGATTGCGATACGCGCGCGCAGGCGCTGGGGTATATCTCCCGCGACGCCAGCATGACCTTTGGATATACGGTCACACTAACGCTGGTAAAAACGGGGGATACGGCAACGAGCGGCACTCTCGATGTCGCGCAAACCAAATTTGGTATGGGGGTCTATGATACCGGTCTGGGCATCGGCAGCCAGGGGCAGCAAAACTATATCGGCTATGCCGGAGATATTGTTTATAAAGCGGTAAGCTGCACCGTCCCCTCGACGTTAACTGTCAACATGGGTGCTGTTCCGGTGGGCCAATTCTCTGGTCCGGGCAGCACCAGCGGCGAACAGAGTTTGTCAATTCCGGTGAGGTGCGACGATAAGGTCGCCGTGAATACGTCAATAAGCAGTCAAGGTTATCTCTCCCCGACGCTCGGCGTAGTGGCCTTAAGCAATGAAACCGGCGTAGCCCAGGGGGTCGGCGTTCAGGTGCTTTATAACGGCTCGCCCGTCCAGTTCGATCGTTTTTTCCCGGTCGGCACCATCCCTGAGGCTGGCGCATCGATAACCCTGCCGCTCACCTTTCGCTATTACCAGAACACGCCGGAGATCCATCCCGGCCACGCCAACGCGGTGGCCACCTTAACGATGATGTACAACTGAGTTTATCCCGCTCTCGTTTCTCACTGCTTACTTAAGGAGTCGATAATGAGAATTATCGCCAGCCCGGCCGTCATAACGTTATTTACGGCGATTTCGTCGTCATTACCCGCTTATGCTGCGGATGTCACTCTTTATATCAACGGCGATATTGTTGCGTCTTCCTGCACCGTCGAAAACAACGGTATTTATAATATCGATCTCGGACAAAATATTCCCAGCCGCCGGCTTAGCGCGGCCAACTCTTACTCCGAGTGGAAAGAATTTTACGTCACGCTGAGCCACTGCCCTGTAGGAACATCAAGCGTTACCGCTCACTTTACAGGCCCTGTCGACGGAGCTGACCCTGATTTATATGCCAACGTGAGCAGCCCGGACAGTTCACGCAATGTCGCGATAGAACTTCAGCGTATAACCGGTTCAATTAATGCAGGCAGCGGAAAATCTATTGCCGTCGACGTCGATAATAACCGTCAGGCCATATTCGATATGCGCGCGCGCATATTTAGCGTCGCAGGGGACGCCACCGCGGGTCATATCAGCGCGATGGTCGTTATGAACTTTACCTATAACTAAAGGGTATCTGGCTCTTATCGAGCCAGATACTCCGGCTTCAGAGGGTAATCGAGCTAAAGCGCGCCGGATTGCTCGCCGTATACAAGACGGTATGCTGGATATTGCGATGGCCGAGATAATCCTGAATCAGGCGTGTATCAACGCCCTCTTCCGCAAGCGCATAACCGCAGGCGTGGCGCAGCATATGCGGGTGTACCGGAACGGCAATGCCGGCCTGCACGCCATAATTTCGCATCATAACGTGAATGTGCTGTCGGGAAAGCGGAGTGCCTTTTCGCGACAGGAACAGCCAGGGAAGATCGGCGTTTAAACAGCTCGTGCGCTTAACCAGCCACTGGCTTAACGCCAGCTGTTCACGGGGCTGAAGAGGATGAATAGTTGAAAAGCCATTTTTTAAACGCCGAATGGCGATCCGCTGGCTGGATAAATCAATATCGCTCACTTTTAAAAAACGTAATTCACTTACGCGCAGTCCGTGAATAAAACACATGAGGAGCATGCAATAATCACGCAGCGAGCCATCCTGCTGCTGCGAAGCATCAATTAATGCCTGCACCTCTTTTTTACTTAAATATTTTCGTTTTTTCATAGCCAACCTGACGGTTTCTTCAATGGAGCCCCTGAGATTTGGCTCCTGTATTGACTCTGCTCATGGCTACTGGCAATCCACTGTCGAGCAATCCTTGATAACTGCAAGTCCTGAACACTGTTAATAGTCATAAACGCTACCGCCCAATAATATCAAATATCAGGAATAGCCCAAATGCCACATCGATAAAATTAAAACCAAATAGATTTAGCTGTTATGTAAATAAGGAGATTTATAAGCTTATGCTATTAATATTTATCTTAAGTCTGATGAGGCGGCAAGTTTTTTTAAGTCTATGTGTAGACTCATTGGGGGTTTATTCGCCCCCTCAGCGTCATCGATAATGTTTTGGCTACAGTTTGCTGTTTTTTGGGAGTTCTCTTTTTTATAAGGAAATCATAAGCATGGAAACAATCCCTCGTGTGCAACATGACACAGATCTGCTCCGGACCATCACCAAACCCATAGACGACATTGATAAACTCATTCGCTGCCTGGCACCCAAATGTAACCAAATGTTAATGGATGGGAGACGAAACATCGGCATAGTAAAAGAAAACCAGCATCAATGCTTGGTTTTGTTCCGTGGCACGATGTCTTTATATCGCAACAACGACGGACTCATCATCAACTCCGAAACGAGTCCATTCATCTTTGGCATGAATAGTCAGCTACGTTATTCTCGGCATATTTACCTGCGCACCCAGGAAACATCTTCTATTGGCCTGATATCAATTAACGAGGCGCATAAGATCATCGCCGAACAGCAATTATGGGAAAACGTCTCACGACTTCTGGAATATTCGTCGGCAAAAGTCTACGCCCACTGCTTTAAGGTTTCTAAACTTTCCTGTTATGAGATCATTGTTCATCAGCTTATAGAATTAAACAATGAACCGGAAGCGATCAAAAATAAAATCACCGCCGCCAATTATATTCTGTCGCGAACCTTTTTGTCGCGCAGTGGGGTCATGAGAACCCTGGCCAAATTAAAACAGCTGGGCGCTATTCAGCTCCATCGAGGGGTTCTGGTGACGATGAATCAACTGCCTCCCAGCCTAAAGCTTAGTGAATAACGTGTTAGCCGAGCGGCCACCGCGATGAAGGCGCCGGCCGCATTCAGCTTGCGTTGACTCCGCCATTGCCGGTGGGCAGCCCCCTGCCCACCGGCAAATGCGAAACGAGGATAATCAGCCGTGACGATTCACGCTAATGTCGCGTAGCGCGGCGGCCATATCCAGCTGGGCCAGCTCTTTCAAGCCTTCTCGCTTGATAAACTGGCTCCGGTGCTTGCTTTTAACCTCTTCCAGGCTTTTCTTTATCTCGTTCGCCGGTAATTTATACCAGCCGCGACTATGCTTCTCACCGCCAATTTCCAGCCAAAGCTCAGAATAGCTGGTTTTTACTCTGTCGCTTTTAACATGGTAATGGCTGTCGATCGCATAGATCTCCTTGATATTGAAATGCGACAAAAAACCGTACAGCAGCGTGATAATTAAGTTCTTAGGTCGGATGCCGTAAAGCTCCTTGGTCAGCGCTTTCACTTCTTCATTATCAATGTCTTTCCCACCCTGAATGCCGCCAATCCAGGCTTGGCCATCTTCGGTGCAGGAAAAACAGATACTGTAGACGCGTTTATCGCCCAGGAACATTAAGATCATCAGCTCCCCCTCCTCCTGAAAAGGCGATGCCAGCAGCTTCACATCAATGCAGGTACCGTTTTTCAGCGGAATAGTGATTAGCGAACGACCAAATGCTTTCATATCGTACAGCTGCGGCAACGCCTCGGGAAGAAAGGTTTTCTCTATAAAATTCAAAGCGCCATGAGCAATATTGAGCTTCGCTCTTTTTGACATCTTTTTATTTAAATAGGCCTTAAAGGGTTTATCTTCAAAGTTAACCAGACCCTCGGTTGCTCCTGTTAGTTTTGCGCAAGCGTAATTTTCACATAACGTCTGATATTCCTTATATTTTCCTCCGATTAAAGATATTTCTCTGCATTTCCGCAATACCTTTTTATAGTTGAGTTTAACGTGACAAATAAATTTATTAGTTTTCCGCCATTCTTTGATAGCGGCTACTGCTGTTGTCGAGACCATTGACCATAATCCATAGATACATCCATAAGCCGGTCAATATTAGCATATTTTATACAAGTCAATGTCTAACCCAGCGCTCGTTGTCGATTCGTTTAATAAATAATTTGATCGCGACTATAATAATCGCCGGCAGGTTATAAAACATGCTTTCAACTATTATTATTAGTAGGATCCCGACCCGCGCTCGCTCCCGACAGCACGCAATAACACACCCGCACTTATCGCTATGTGCTACACGGGTTCACACCGGGTGCATCCCCCCGGCGTTTTGCCTATACTTGCTCACGGTCAAAACTGAACTTAAGTGGGTAACGCATGGAAATTGATCTCGATAACCTCGTCTTTAGCGGGCTGGAAGAAGCGCAAGAGCGCAACGCTGAGCGCCTTGAAGAGGCCGATAAAAAAGCGCAGGCCGTTGTTGCCGACGATGACTGCGGCGACGCCTGTAAGATCTAACGACGAAACCGGCAGCTCTGCCGGTTTTTTTACCTGCCTCTCTCCAGGGACGGACATAAAAATGCCTTCAACGCGCCCATTTACCGGTCGGGCGCCGCCCTGCGTCCTTAAATCTGTAGGTTAAAGCGTAAAACCGACAATTAAATAAACAACGAGCGCCAGGCTACCCGTCACCAGCGCATAAGGCATTTGGGTACGAATATGTTCAATATGGTCGCAGCTGGTCGCCATCGAGGCCACGATGGCATCGCTGGAGATAGGGGAAGTCATGTCGCCAAAAATTGAGCCGGAAATCGCCGCGCCGATCATAAAGTGCGGGTCGATACCTATTGAGACGCCCAGCTGAACGCCAATCGGAATCATAATGGCGAAGGTCCCCCATGAGGTGCCCGTGGCCAGCGACATCACCGCGGCAATCAGAAAGATAAAGCCGATCGCGAAACCGGATGGAATAACGCCGGAGGTAATGGAGGCGATATACTGCCCGGTATTCAGTTCCGCTGAAATATGCCCCATCAGGAAAGCCAGGATCATGATTGAGCTAATTTTAACCATGCTGGCGTAGCCGATATACAGCTCTTTGAAAAAGTTCTCAACGTTCAGAATACCGCGCGCGCGGAACCAGATAAAAGAGACGACGGTACCAAACATAACGCCGGAGTAGACCGACATCGAGCCGCTGCCTTTTGAGAATTGTCCGTCGCCGGTAATATACAGAACAACCGGAACCATTAACACAGTGGAAAGAATGGGAATAAAGAAGTTCAGCAATGAATTGCAGGCCGGATGGTCAATTACCGAGTCCGCCTCCTCTTCGCCATGCTCTTGTTCTATTTCGGTCTGGATCGTTTCAAATTTCACCTCCGCCTTTTTCATTGGCCCCCAGCTGCAGCCGGAGAGAATATAAAACAGCACCGAGGCTAATGAAAACCAGGCCATCGTGTTCCAGATCATTGAGCTTGCCAGGACTTCAAATGGCTCGCCGGTCAGGTACCCCTGCGCAATCTGTACGCCGATAACGCCCATCATCGCCGCCCCCCAGCCGTTGATCATCACCGACGAGCAGACGGAGACGCAGGATGTCTGGATAATATAGGACATCTTTTCCGGTGAGACTTTATAGCGTCGGGCAAGGTTTTTCGTCGAGGCCCCGGCGATCAGCTGGTTTATCGAGCTCTCGATAAAAATCAACGATGTCACCAGCATCGCCAGCAGCTGGACCGATTTTTTATTGGTGACGAAATCGTTTTTTTCCGACAGAAACTGCACCAGTTTCCGCACGCCGCCGGTCACCACAATCAGCCGCATAATACCGCCGATCATCACCATAAAAACAATCGTTCGCGCATTACCGGCGGAAGCGAAGGTTTCGATAATCCCGTTCAGGGTGGCGCCAACGCCCTGGATAATACTGTGGTTAATCACCGCGTAGCCAACGAAAATGCCGGTGAGCAGGGAAAGGATCACCTGGCGAGTCAGGATAGCCAGAATAATGGTGACCAGCGGGGTAATAATCGTCCAGATGCCATAGTCATGCATGATGATTATCCTGTGCGATGCCCATCGCGGCGAAGGCGCTGTCAAGGTCTTGCAGCAAATCATCGATATATTCAATACCGACGGAGAAACGTAGCGTCGTGTCGTAAATCCCAATAGCCTCCCGCTCTTCTTTTGACATCGACCCGTGGGACATAGAAGCCGAATGGTTGATCATGCTCTCCACCCCGCCAAGCGATTCCGCCAGCACAAAATAGTGCAGACCGCCGATGAAGCGTTTCAGACTCTGGATATCCCCCTTCAGCGTTGCGGTTACCACCGCGCCGCCTGAACGCATTTGCTTTTTGCACAGCGCATGCTGCGGGTGCGACGGCAGGCCGGGATAATAGACGCTGGCAATCGCCGGATGGTTTTCCAGATATTCAGCCACCCGCAGCGCATTGCCGCACTGACGCGCCATGCGTAGATCCAGCGTTTTCATACCGCGCAGGGCAAGATAGGCATCGAATGGCGAGGCAATGGAACCGATGGTGGTTTTAATAAAGTCGAGCTTCGACGCCAGCGTTTCATTATTGGTGATTACCGCGCCGCCAATTAAATCTGAATGTCCGCCGACATATTTACTGGTAGAGAGCATGACCATATCCGCGCCCATTTCAAGCGGCTTATGATTCCAGGCGCTGGCAAAGGTATTATCGACGCAGGTAGTAATGGCGCGTGCTTTAGCAATACGGCACACTTTCGCGATATCGACCAGTTCCAGTAAGGGATTGGTCGGTGTTTCAATCCAGATTAAAGCGGTATTTTCCTGAATAGCGGCCATCAGGCTTTGCTCATCATTCAAATCGATATAGGAAATCGTGGCGCCGGTGGTACGCGTTTTTAATTTTTCGAACAGCCGCCAGGTTCCGCCATAGACGCCTTTCATGGCGATAATATGGGCATCTTTGGGCAAGAGTTCCATCACGATATTGGTGGCCGCCATTCCCGATGCGGTGGCGGTGGCGTAAATGCCGCCTTCCAGCTCGGCAAGCGCCGATTCATAAGCCTGACGCGTTGGATTAGAGACCCGGGAATAACAAAAATCGCCGCCTTCATAAAGGTTAGGTTGAATAAATGAGCTGGCCGTGACGATCGGCGTAAATATAGCGTTAGTTACCGGATCGGATTGATTTCCAGCGTGTACCGCCAGGGTTGCAATATCTTTAGTTTTGGTTTTCATAGAGTACACTCAAATTATTATTAGACATAAAGGTCGTGATTTTTTATTGACGCCTTCGGCGGAGCTGGCGAATAAAACAACAGCCAAAACTCCGTTTAATAGCCAAAAAGGAATAGCTATTTCATCATTAACAGCGTGATTTGCGTCCTTCAATCACTATTAAAATGTATATCAGACGAGGAAGAAAATTTTGCCTATTTTCACTCTATTCCGGGAAAAATGGAGAAAAATGTTCTCTACACGCCAAAATCGATGATCGCTAATTAATTGATATAAATTGATTTTATTTTAAAGAGTGATGTTAATCACAAAAAATAGGGGAAAAATCCTCTCCTGCACGCTTCCGCTGGATCTTTTTTTTCGTCCTGCCGCTCACAGCCTGAACCACCGCTGCGAAGAATGAGTTAGAGCTATTTTCTGTAGAATGCTGTATGGTCATACGCTCTTAAATCAGGAAATATCATATGTCAGAACGCAAAGACGCTAAAACTCGCCGTAATTATCTCGTTAAATGCTCCTGCCCTAACTGCTCCCAGGATTCAGAACACAGCTTCAGCCGAGTCCAAAAAGGTGCGCAACTCATTTGTCCCTACTGCCATAAACTCTTTCAGTCCTCATCACGACCCGCTGCATAATTTTCTCTTGCCAGATGCCGATTGCCGCGCGTGGTTGAGCAATAATCAGCCAGCGCCGATCTCTTTTGGCGAAAAAAAGCCCGCCAGCGCGGGTTTTATTTTGATTTGAATAGACTTCCCGCGCGCTTACTGTATAGTCGTGCCGGTTTTCATATTTAAAAGGTATTTCGTTGTTCCAAAAAATGACAGGTATTGTCAAAGCATTTGATAATAAAACAGGCAAAGGCCTGATAATCCCCTCCGATGGTCGTAAAGACGTTCAGGTTCATATTTCCGCATTATCGCCCGGCGAACCCACCACAATCAGCCCAGGAATTCGCGTTGAATTTCGTCGCGTTAACGGACTGCGAGGGCCAACCGCCGCCAATGTCTATCTTTCATAAACACCGGCTCCAGGCGCTACCGAGCGGATTAAAACATGGCCAGAAAACGCTTCACCGTGCGCGAGCGCTCGTAGCGTCGCCAGGCGATAGCAATATCGGTTTTTAGCGGCGTGCCCGACAAAGGGTGATAGCTGACGTTAGGTAGCGTGATGCAGGTCATGGACTGCGGCACCAGCGCAAACCCGAATCCGGCCTCCACCATGCTTAACGACGACGATATTTGCGATGACTGATACGTTCGTTGCATATCAATACCGGCGCGCAGATAGCTGTTATACACCAGCTCATACAGCCCCGGTGCCACTTCCCGCGGGAAAAGAATCGGCGCCACGTCCGTTAACTGCTCCAGCGTCAGCTCGCTGTGGGACGACAGCGGATGCGAACGCGCCAGCGCAATCACCATCGGCTCCTGGTCGATAATTCGCAGGTTGAACGCTTTACTGCTTTCACAGGGCAGGCGCACAAAAGCGATATCCAGCTCCGCTTCGCCAAGCGCCCCCATTAGCGTCGCCATATTGCCCTCGACCTGATGTAACGTGACTCCCGGGTGACTGTGCTGAAACTGCTGGAGCAGGCTAAAGATTTGCGGATGAAAGGCATCAGAACTGGTAATGCCCAGCGAGAGTCGGCCGTTCAAGCCCCGGGCGATCCCCTTGGTCTTTTCCAGCGCCGCGTCGCTTAATGCCAGGATCTGGCAGGCATCCTCATAGAACGACTCCCCCGCTTCCGTCAGCTCGACGCCGCGGGTTAAACGGCGGAAAAGCGGCGTGCCAATTTCCCGTTCAAGTCGCTGTATTTGCTGGCTTAATGGCGGCTGGGAGATGCCGAGTTCTTTTGCCGCTTTAGTGAAGTGTCGCGCCTCGGCGACGGCGACGAAGTAGCGCAGATAACGAAGTTCCATATCGAAAACGTCTCAAACAATCATAGATTCTATATTGGAACTGTGAGCTGAATCGGGTCAACATTTATTTAACCTTTCTGATATTCGTTGAACGAGGAAGCGGGTAATGAACCATTCTGCTGAATGCTCTTGCGAACAGAGCCTGTGTGAAACTCTACGAGGATTTTCCGCGCAACATCCCGATAGCGTCATCTACCAGACTTCTCTGATGAGCGCGCTGTTGAGCGGCGTTTACGAGGGCAATACCACCATCGCCGATTTGCTCACCCACGGCGATTTCGGCCTGGGCACCTTTAATGAACTGGACGGCGAGCTGATCGCGTTTAGCAGCGAGGTTTACCAGCTGCGCGCCGACGGCAGCGCCCGCAAAGCCCGCATGGAGCAGCGTACGCCCTTCGCGGTGATGACCTGGTTTCAGCCGCAGTACCGCAAAACGTTTGATAAACCGGTCAGCCGCGAACAGCTGCACGACATTATCGACCGGCAAATCCCCTCCGATAATCTGTTCTGCGCCCTGCGTATCAACGGCCATTTTCGCCACGCCCATACCCGCACCGTACCGCGCCAGACGCCGCCCTACCGGGCGATGACCGACGTGCTCGACGACCAGCCCGTTTTCCGCTTCAACCAGTGCGAAGGGGTACTGGTGGGGTTTCGCACGCCGCAGCATATGCAGGGCATTAACGTTGCCGGCTACCACGAACACTTCATCACCGATGACCGCCAGGGCGGCGGCCATCTGCTCGATTATCAGCTCGACCACGGCGTGCTGACCTTTGGTGAGATCCACAAATTGATGATTGACCTTCCTGCCGATAGCGCCTTCCTGCAGGCGGATCTGCATCCTGACAATCTTGATGCCGCCATTCGCTCAGTCGAAAACTAAGGAGATTCTCGTGGATAATCAACATCAACCGCGCCAGTGGGCGCACGGCGCCGACCTTATCGTCAGCCAGCTTGAGGCGCAGGGCGTACAACAGGTGTTCGGCATTCCAGGGGCCAAAATCGATAAAGTCTTCGATTCGCTGCTGGACTCCTCCATTCGCATTATTCCGGTACGCCACGAAGCCAACGCCGCGTTTATGGCCGCCGCGGTTGGCCGCATCACCGGGAAAGCGGGCGTCGCGCTGGTCACGTCCGGCCCCGGCTGCTCCAACCTGATTACCGGCATGGCCACCGCAAACAGCGAAGGCGACCCGGTGGTGGCGCTGGGCGGTGCGGTAAAACGCGCCGACAAGGCCAAACAGGTGCACCAGAGTATGGATACGGTGGCGATGTTTAGTCCGGTAACCAAATACTCGGTGGAAGTCACCGCCGCGGAAGCGCTGGCGGAAGTGGTTTCCAACGCGTTTCGCGCCGCCGAGCAGGGACGTCCCGGCAGCGCCTTCGTCAGCCTGCCGCAGGACGTGGTCGACGGGCCGGTCCACGCCAGGGTTCTGCCCGCCAGCGATGCGCCGCAGACCGGTGCGGCGCCGGACGAAGCCATTGAGCGAGTCGCGAAGATGATTGCCGGCGCTAAAAATCCAATATTCCTGCTCGGCCTGATGGCCAGCCAGGCGGAAAACAGCGCGGCGCTGCGTGAATTGCTGAAAAAAAGCCATATCCCGGTTACCAGCACCTATCAGGCCGCCGGCGCGGTGAATCAGGACCACTTTACCCGCTTCGCCGGGCGGGTTGGGCTGTTCAATAACCAGGCGGGGGATCGACTCCTGCATCTCGCCGACCTGGTCATCTGCATCGGCTATAGCCCGGTGGAGTACGAACCGGCCATGTGGAATAACGGCAACGCCACGCTGGTGCATATCGACGTGCTGCCGGCTTACGAAGAGCGCAACTATACCCCGGACATCGAGCTGGTCGGCAATATTGCCGCCACTCTAAACAAACTCTCTCAGCGTATCGACCACCAGCTGGTGCTGTCGCCGCAGGCCGCCGAGATCCTGGTTGACCGCCAGCATCAGCGGGAGCTGCTCGACCGCCGCGGCGCGCAGCTGAACCAGTTTGCCCTTCATCCGCTGCGCATCGTTCGCGCCATGCAGGACATCGTCAACAGCGACGTGACGCTGACCGTCGATATGGGGAGCTTTCATATCTGGATCGCCCGCTATCTCTACAGCTTCCGCGCCCGTCAGGTCATGATTTCCAACGGCCAGCAGACCATGGGGGTGGCGCTGCCGTGGGCGATTGGCGCCTGGCTGGTGAACCCGCAGCGCAAAGTGGTTTCGGTTTCCGGCGACGGCGGCTTCCTGCAATCCAGTATGGAGCTGGAGACCGCCGTACGGCTAAAAGCTAACGTCCTGCATATCATCTGGGTCGATAACGGCTACAACATGGTGGCGATTCAGGAAGAGAAAAAATACCAGCGGCTCTCCGGCGTTGAGTTCGGTCCGGTGGACTTTAAAGCCTACGCCGAAGCCTTCGGCGCCAAAGGGTTTGCGGTAGAGAGCGCTGCCGCCCTTGAGCCGACGCTGCGGGCGGCGATGGACGTCGACGGCCCCGCCGTGGTCGCCATCCCCGTTGATTACAGCGACAACCCGCTGCTGATGGGCCAGCTTCATCTCAGTCAAATACTTTGAGTTACTACAGAAGGAATCCAGCAATGAAAAAAGTCGCACTCGTGACCGGCGCGGGCCAGGGCATCGGGAAAGCTATCGCCCTTCGCCTGGTTAAAGATGGTTTTGCCGTGGCTATCGCCGATTACAATGACGCCACCGCACAGGCGGTCGCCGATGAAATTAACCGCGGCGGCGGCCAGGCGCTGGCGGTGAAGGTGGATGTCTCTAAACGCGACCAGGTTTTTGCCGCCGTAGAACAGGCGCGGAAGGGCCTGGGCGGTTTTGACGTGATTGTGAACAACGCCGGGGTGGCCCCCTCCACGCCTATCGAAGAGATTCGCGAGGACGTGATCGATAAAGTCTACAATATCAACGTCAAAGGCGTTATCTGGGGTATCCAGGCCGCGGTAGAGGCGTTTAAAAAAGAGGGCCACGGCGGCAAAATCATCAACGCCTGCTCCCAGGCGGGCCACGTGGGTAACCCGGAACTGGCGGTCTATAGCTCAAGTAAGTTTGCCGTGCGCGGCCTGACGCAAACCGCCGCCCGCGATCTGGCGCATCTGGGAATTACCGTTAACGGCTACTGCCCAGGGATCGTTAAAACCCCAATGTGGGCGGAAATCGACCGTCAGGTTTCCGAAGCGGCGGGTAAACCGCTGGGCTACGGGACCCAGGAGTTCGCCAAACGCATTACCCTTGGACGGCTTTCCGAGTCGGAAGACGTCGCGGCCTGCGTCTCTTATCTCGCCGGTCCGGACTCCAACTATATGACCGGCCAATCGCTGCTGATCGATGGCGGCATGGTATTTAGCTAATAATAAATAAGCTCTGACATGGTTTGCCCCGGCTTCAGCGCCGGGGCTTTTTTATCTCACCCTTTAGGGAAGATCCACAGGTCGCTGACGGGCAAGGCCAGATGGCAGCGCTCGGCATCGCGCAGCGCGCTGCCGTAGGCGCGAATGGCGAAATCATCGCCCTCGGTGCGAAACAGGTACTCCCAGCGGTCGCCGAGATACATACTGGTCAGCAGCGGCAATGCCAGCATATTCTCCTCAGGCGCTGAGGCGATGCGCAGGCGTTCAACGCGGATCACCGCCGTCGCCTCTTCCCCCACCTTGACCCCCTCCCCGCCCATCCCCCACAGCGCCCAGCTGGCGCCCTCAATTCGCGCCCGACCATTATCCAGAGCGGTGACGGTGCCATGCAGCCGGTTATTGCTGCCCATAAACTCGGCGGCAAATAGCGTTCTCGGGCTACCGTACATCTCCTGCGGCGTTCCCTGCTGCTCGATCACCCCGTTATTGAGCAGCAGAATGCGATCGGAAATCGCCATCGCCTCGTTCTGATCGTGCGTGACCATCAGCGCCGACAGCCCCAGCTTGACGATCAGCTCGCGCAAAAAGACCCGCGCCTCTTCCCGCAGCTTGGCGTCAAGGTTCGACAGCGGCTCATCCAGCAGAATTACCGGCGGGTTGTAAACCAGCGCCCGGCCGATGGCCACGCGCTGCTGCTGCCCTCCGGAGAGCTGGTGCGGATGGCGATTGCCAAGATGCCCCAGACCCAGCTGTTCAAGCACGGTCTGCACCCGCTGCTTGATCTCCGCGGCGGCAACCTTACGCAGCTTCAGCGGATACGCCACGTTTTCAAACACCGTTTTATGCGGCCACAGCGCGTAGGACTGAAATACCAGCCCCAGGTTGCGCGCCTCCGCCGGGATTTCGCTACGCGGGTTGCCGTCATAGACGCGGGTTTTACCAATAGTGATAATGCCGCTGGTCGGCTTCTCCAGCCCGGCTACCGCCCGCAGCAGCGTGGTTTTTCCACTGCCCGATGGCCCGAGCAGCGAGACCACCTCACCCCGCTTCAGTTCCATTGACACGCCCTTGAGCACCGGATTATCACCGTAGGTCAGATGCAGGTTTTCTACCGATAATTCAATCATGTAATTTCACTCCAAAGCGCAGGGCGATACCCAGGCCCACGACCACCAGCAGAATATTAATAAAGGAGAGCGCGGCAACGATATCGATAGCCCCCGCCGCCCACAGCGACACCAGCATCGAACCGATGGTTTCGGTGCCCGGAGAGAGCAGATAAACCCCGGTGGAATATTCGCGCTCGAAGATAAGAAACATCAGCAGCCAGGAGCCGATTAAGCCGTAGCGCGACAGCGGAACCGTGACGTGGCGGGTGATCTGCCCGCGCGATGCGCCGGTACTGCGTGCGGCCTCCTCCAGCTCCGGCGCTACCTGCAGCAGCGTCGAGGAGATGAGCCGCAGCCCGTAAGCCATCCATACGACGGTATAGGCCAGCCAGACGCTAAAAATGGTGTTACGCAGCGCGCGCAGCTGAACGATCAGATGTTCACGCAGCCAGTCTGCCACCGGCAGCGCCGAGAGCCAGCCGTTTTTCAGCGACTGATCGAGCCACATCGGCAGAAACAGAAATACCCACAGAAACGCCAGCCCGGCCAGCAGCCCGGGCACCGCGCGCGGCACCAGCACGCTATAGTCCAGAAAGCGCGTGACGTTATCCGGTTTGCGGTGCATCGCGATGCCCACGAACAGATAGCAGACCACCGCCAGCGCGCCGCCAATCACCCCAATCGCCATGGAGTTAACGATGGCGCGCAGCAGATTCGGCTGCTGCCAGATGTTACGGAACGTCGCCAGCGAGAGTTCATCCCACAGCGAAACGCCCACGCCCCAGTTTGAAATAAAGGCCCGCAGCGCCACGCCGATCAGCGGCACCCCAATGGTGACCGTCAGCCATGCCACCACCACAATCCCGGCGACCCAGCGCCATTTCCCCAGCGGCAGCGCGCGGGCCTGGGACGCTTTTCCCTTCATGGTGACAAAGCGGTTGGCGGTGCGCATCAGGCGGCGCTGGAGCATCACCAGCGGAACGGTGATGCAGATCAGGACCACCGCCACCGCCGCCATCAGGTGATAAGAAGGCGTACCGAGCTTGTTGGTGAGCTTATAGAGATAGGTCGCCAGCACCATGTTGCCTTCCGGATCGCCCAGCACCAGCATCAGGCCAAATACCTCCAGGCCGAGGAAAAACAGCAGTACGCAGGCGTAGAGTATCGACGGTCGCACCATCGGCAGGCTCACCGAGGTCATCACCTGCAGCGGCGATGCGCCCACCGTCCGCGCGGCCTCCTCGACATCCGATCCGACGCTGCGCAGCGCGGAAGAGATATAGAGATAGGCATGCGGAACGTGCGTCAGCCCGGCAATTACCACGATGCTGAACATCGAGTAAATATTCCACGGCACGAAGCCGATCAGCTGCTCGGCCCACTGCGAAAAGAAGCCCACCGGCCCGGCCGCCACCACGTAACCAAAGCCCAGTACCATCGGCGAAACGAAAATCGGTACCAGAATCAGCGGCTCGATAAACCGCCGCCCGGGTAAATCGGTACGTACCATTAAAAAGGCGAGGATCCCGCCGAGGGGGATGGCAATCGCCACCAGACCAAAGGCCAGAATAAACCCGGACTTGAGCGCCAGATAAAAATCCGGGTCGCTAAAGATGAAGGCGAAGGCTTCGAGGCTGAACGATTTCGTGCGGGCAAAAAAAGGCGCCGAGAGAAAGCTCTGCACCACGATAAATAACAGCGGGACATAAATCGCCAGCGCCGTCATCACGACGACGATACCGCGCGGCAAACCCTGCCATTTTCGACGTAAGACATTCATAAGCGATCCCTTTAAACCTGGCGGGCGTTAAGCGGGCTGCGCATCCTGAAATGATGCGCAGCGCCGGAGGGTTATTTCGCCGCGGCGGTGCGCCACTGTTTGATAAACTCCAGTCGTTGTTTCGGCTCAAGATACGCCAGCAGCGTTTCATCGACCGGAATAGGCTTCAGCGCGCTACCGAGCATTTTGGTCATACCGTCGATATCATTTTTACCTTCGATATCATTGCGCAGGGAGGGAATATCGGCCTGGTTCGCCAGGATGCTTTGTCCCTTTTCCGACAGCACGTAATCAAACCACAGCTTCGCGGCATTAAGGTGCTCGGCTTCTGCGGTAATAAAAGAGACCCGCGAGAGCACCAGTACATAATCTTTCGGATAGGAGATGCCGAGCGAAGGATCGTTTTTGGCCCGCGCCTCCGCGTAGGATCCGAGAATATTGTAGCCAATCAGGTTTTCCCCGGAGGAGACGCGCTCCATCATCGTACCGGTGGACGATTGCACGGTCAGGCCGCCTTTCGCTATGCCCGCCAGATCGTCAAAGTAGCTGGCATCGGCTTTGCTGTCCTGTACCGCCAGCATAAAACCCAGACCCGATTTTTCAATGTCATAAGTCGTGACCTTACCTTTGAATTTATCGGCCTGGCCGGCGATCAGCTTCGCCAGCGCGGTATGCGAGTCCGGTACTTCGCCCTGAGGGATCAGCCGCTTATTGTAGATAAAGACCACCGGCTCGTAGGTCGTGCCGTAGGCTTTCTGTTGCCAGACCGCCCATTTTGGCAGCTTATCCCGCTCCGGCGAGGCGTACTCTTCGGCGTAATCGGTGGCGAGCTTCAGCGCCGTATCCATGGAAGAGCTCCAGACCACGTCGCCGCTGCCGCCGCCCGCCGCCTGTTCGCTGATATAGCGGTTGTACAATTCGGTGCTGTTCATATCGTTATATTCAACTTTAATGCCGGGATATTGCGCTTCAAACCCTTTAATTAACGGGCCTGCGGCCTTGGTATCGGTCGTTGAATAGATAACCACTTTGCCTTCTTTAATCCCGGCATCCACCACCTTTTGATAATCCGCCGGATAGCCCTGAGGAACTGCGGCAAGGACCTGTCCGGAGATAGCTGCCGTCAGTGAAATCACTAAGCCACTAATTTTCATATACATAAAATCAACCTTGAGATATCAATTATTAAACTTAAATTTAACATATAGCGGGACGCCAGAGCCTTGCAACGCCGGGGTTTGTTTTTTTACGGCTTTTGTGACGATGGCGTAATTTAAAGGGAGATTCGTGAGACGCGGCTAAAGAGATAAAGGTTGTTGGGCGGGAATATTAAGAAAACATTAATTTTTTTGTTTTTAACCCCTCAGTGTTGCGTTTTCTTGCACACAAAAATAACACCCGCTGGCGCCGGGCGAACATCAATCGCGCTTATGGATATTGCCATCAGGGTAAATTTTGCGATCGGCCTTACAATTGAGCTGTTAAATAACGTAATGAAAAGGCATTTCATCAAATGAACTAAAAAATGACAGCTGATATGAATATGACAAAAATCACAAAAACACGCTGAAGCCACTGTTTTGAAGAAAAGATCGCTGTTCACCATGTCATCGCCATCGTGAACAAGAAACGAGCACGGGAGGAAGAATGCGTTGACGAGCCCGAAAGCGCTCAGGAGCTGAAATGGCGGTGGGCACAACCCACAGAGACGAGATAAAGGGAGTTCGTGGCGAGTTTGACCGGACCTCTCCCCGGCAGTCCCTCATCCACAGCGTGTTGTTTGCCGGGGCTGTGGCCCGTTGCGGGTGCGGTTGTCACGGGTAACGGGGTCCGGATGTTCAGAGTCATGTAAAGTGTGGGAAATATACGGCAGGTCGATGCCGCCTCTGCTGTACGCGATGGCCACTTCGGTACCGTCGGTGAGCGGGGTGTGCCAGCCGTATGTATCACCAGAGTACGGCTTCGCCATCCGCAGCCAAAGATAGCCGTAGCCCGGCTCCGTGCTCTCCCGGTCGAAGTCCGGCTTCACCCGGTAGCGCCCCTGCTCATCCAGGTGAGCGTATATATCGTTCTTCTCCCGGCTCTCAAACCGGGCCGGAAGCGTGCCGTGAATTTCCGGACGCGGGATTTCCGCCGGGCGGAAACAGTAACGCTCGGTGTAAGGCTGGCCCCAGACTGACACATGCAGACGGGAATCACGGGCGCCACGGAAGGTCACCAGCGTGAGGATCACGCCTTCTTGCAGGGCCGTAATGACATCGCCCTGCGGCTCCAGCACCTGCCCGGGAGTGAGGTGTGCAGCATTGCTGAACAGGTGAATGCGTGCCGACCTGTTGAGCTCCCGCTCGTGGTGAAGTCGGGCGTAGAATGCGCCAGATTCGGTTTCCGGCTCCGGGCTGGCGTCATCGCCCGCTTCACGATAAGGTGCCGCGTAGCGGTAATGCTCCCCGGTGGTGACCGCATCACTGCGCACACTCACCGCCGCATCCATCGGCGTGGTGGCGGTCCGGTAGTTGTAATCCCGCGTGACGACAGTGCCGGTGGCTATGTTGTGCCAGGTCCGCACATCCCAGACCGATTCTGCCGCGCCGTCGAACAACCCCGATGGCTCGCTGTACGGCAGGCGCACATCAAACTGGTAGTTAAGCTGGCTGTCGGCAAAAATGTACGTATCCAGACCGCGCACGTCGTCCATCTCCGTGCGCCAGTAAATTCCCACCTCAGACAGAATGCGCTGGATGAATTGCAGATCCGTCTCCTGCCACTGAGTGATAATTTCACGCGGTGGGTATGTATGCTCCAGTCTGAATTCAAAATCTGGACCTTCCAGACCGTGTTTACGCAGCACCCGCTCAACCACCTCAGGAACGGACTGATTCTGATATACCGCGCACTGTCGGGTGTATCCCAGGAGCGCCAGGCGCGAACTGAGCGTAAGCCGGTAGTGAGACTGGTCCTTTGAGGTGGAAAGCCATTCCAGGCGGGTCACCATGCCGTGCACACTTTTGCCGCTCCGCATCCGGAAAGAGGCACGGCACTTGCTGTTCGAGTAGGGTCACATTGCGTGACTGTAAACGAGGTTCATACTTGAGTAGTACACCGGCCAACGTATCGATCAGCTCGTGGGCTGTCCCGGGCATGCCTTGCAGAATCTTGGTCATATCCGGCAAACCATAATCTGGGAGATGGGATATGGTCCCGGCCCGGGCGTTCAAAATATGCTGGATGTTATCCAGTACAGATAAAATGACCTGATCTTCTTCGTTTACAACTTCAAGGGGAAGATCCCCTGTAAAGTTGCCAGTAAGAATTTCATATTAAGGAGGGCGCTTTTTGCTTCATAATATATCGAATTATATAAAATGATAGAGGTTTAGGTCCTAAGGAATAGGAATTATCCTATATTTCGTTTTAATTTTTTTGCAAGAATAATTATTGCGTAACCGGATAATGAGGAACCAAACATCAACATTACGCGAAGTGGATTTGTTCCATACCATGTATAAAACATAAATACAAAAGCCACACCAAGGATGGGTATTGAATGTTTTAATTTAATGAAGGCTGAGAGAAATATTATTGGAATAATAATGCACCGCATGTATAACATTACAAATCCAAGACCAACACCTCTACTTCGAGTAGTGAAATGATCCATATACCATTTGTAGCCGAAATAATGAACAGTGACAACAAGAATGCATCCAAGGACTGCAATTAGAATATTTATTGCAATGGTTTTATTTTTTCCAAATTCCATATTTTTCCAACTCACTATTTTTTATTGGGGCACCAAGCATTTCTGCTTTTACTGAGTTACTTATTTCTTTAACTTCAACTGCTGGATAAGATTTTCCCGTAGATGTTACTTTATATGTAAAATTCTTGCTAGCAAATAAAGCCCCTCTTAATACGAAATAATTATCATACTCATTGGAATAGTCCTCACTCCCTGTTATTGTACCTGCACCCCATTCAATTCCGATTTGTACTGTTTTAGTTATGCTCTGAGTGCTACGGTAGGTGTCAACGGCAAATGGTATCTGGCCCACGGCGTCCGTCCAATAGGGGATGTCGGAGATTAATACCAAAAGATATCCTGCTCCACCTTCAGGGTTCTGCTTCCAATCTCCTTCCATATTTTTATAAAAACTATATGATGGTCTGTCAATCAAGGAAAACTTAGCTATATCATCCCATGTAAATATTTTATATGCTTCTTTAGCATAGTCTGCGTCATTAATAAAAAGTAATTCCCTATAGTTATCTGCTAACGGCTCAAACCATTGATATTGAAAATGATCATAAAGGGTTTGAGCCGTTAATATTGAAAACCCATCCTCTTCGGCACCTCGTAAAACAAATAGAACCTCACCGTTTTTTCTGGTGATAATTAAAACGTTTGGTACTTTAATGTCATGAGGTGTGCTGTCATTTTCTGGAGTTGTTTTTCCTTTTATGCCCAGCTCAGTCTTTCCATCCTTTGTAACTATCAGATAGGGGGTTCCATCTATTTCAATATTTATTTTTTTCATGGTATTATTGCTCAGCTTACAAATATCCAATATTCATGTTCACTGTCTCTTTTGTCTATGTATCCATCTGTGCCGAAGCCAGAAAGTAGTTCCTCTCCATCCGATGTTTCAACACGATAATTGACATTTGAAGAGAAATTTAACTTTCTGTCGTAATACTGAATGATCATTGTCATCTGCTTCATTGACTCAATTGGTAGATCGGTTGCACCAGCAAACATAGTCCGCTTCACTTTGCGCAAATACGATGCTGTCGTACCATACTCGATCTTCCCGGCCTCAAGCTTCAGGTAACTGCCACCACCAATTAGGGTGATACGTTTCTTTCCGGCAAAGGAGATGTCACTCGCTGAGCTCAGCGTCAGCTTCTTCTCAGCGAACAACCGCATACTGGCGTTTTGTGCCTGGACATCTATTGGCCCTTCCCCGGATTTCAGGCTCAGTTGACCGGTGCGGGCAAAGAGCCCCAGCTTCTCCCCGATCAAAGCGGTCGCATTGCCCATCACTCCAACACTGAAGTCTTCTCCGGCGTTTAGCGCAAGGTTCCGTTCAGCGGCCAGCTGCATATCTTCACCACTGGTCAGGGCCACGCCTTCCGGCGCCGAGAAAAGCACCGCTTCATTGAGCGGTTTCAGCCGCTGCTCAAACATCTCTATCTGGCTGTCGACATCGCCCTTCAGCGCCTGCGCCTGCGCCGCCGCGATTTCCAACTGCTGCAGTTGCTGGTTAAGCCGGTCGATTTCCTTCAGCGCGGCATCCATGTCCAGGGCCTCACCCTGCGCCTTCACCTGCGCATCCGCGCTGACAAACAGCCCCTTCCCGGCTCTCAGGGTTCCCCACTCGTCGGTGCGCAGCTCCGTTCCCTGACTACGACGTTGCCCATGGCTGTCCACCAGATGCCCGCTGTTGAGCTGGGTCTTCCCGTACTCCGTGGCAAGTTTGATATGCTCCTCACCGCGCTTATCCTCCATCCGCAGCTTGTTGTTCGCCGGGGTGCGCAGCACGTTGCGCGTGTGGTTGTCGCGGGTCACGTGGTCCGGGTGTTCAGAATCGTGCAGCGTATGGGCGATGTACGGCAGGTCAATATCACCGTTGCTGTACGCAATTGCCACTTCCGTCTCGTCGGTGAGTGGGGTGTGCCAGCCGTATGTATCACCAGAGTACGGCTTCGCCATCCGCAGCCACAGGTAGCCGTAGCCCGGCTCTGTCCCTTCCCGGTCAAAGTCCAGCTTCACCCGGTAGCGCCCCTGCTCGTCCAGGTGAGCGTAGATACCGTATTTGCCTTGCGCAGCAGCGTCTGGTAATCGGCGGCATCAACCGCTTTACGATCCCTGAGCTGATAAACCTGCATCATAAAAGTAGTGTTGGGTGAAAATAAAGGAATAGAAAATTGGGGGAGCAGTAATAAATGAATTACCGTCTCTTAATCGAACTGACAATATGTTCAGCAAGTTTTTCTAGGTCATCTTTATCCATCGGTGGTTGTTTTTTAACCTGACTACTGTCTTGCATAACATAGAGCAATAAATCAGGTTCCATACTTCTGACATTATGATTGCCCTGCACATAAGCAACATAACCATAGTTAATATAATTCAGGCGATTAATTACTTGATCCTTATAGTCATATACTGGGACATCACGAAAAGTTGCCTTCACAAAAGTCCCAAGCCCGTCACGCCCGTCCATCTTAATTGGGCGCCATTTCGGGCTGATTAACTCTTTCGAAACAGATGACCACTGGTATTTTCTGTTCCACAAATAAGTAACAAAATCCTTAGCACTTTCATTTTCAGGACGCTGAAACCTTGGTCCAGGCTCCATGCCTAAATCCTGAAAAAATATGGTCACATCCGGGTGATTTTTCAGACGGTAAGTGACCGCCATATTACGCAGTTCATGGCCAGAATCCCCGGCGATAAAACCATAGGGTATACAAAAACCTTGCGCTGTGGGAACCTGATAGAGTTTGCGAGACTGGAATCTGTTAAGTAATGAAAGAATTTCAGGTTCACTCTCTTGCAGTTGTTTCTCTGCCGTTTGTGTTTTATCACCTGTGTCCTTCTGATATTTCTTCCAGAAATGATATAAACGTTCATCTTTTTTCACAAAAAGGCTATAAGTTCTGTTTTCATATAGCACAAAAGCATCAGTATAATCTTTAATGATATAATTATGCTTTCTTTTAAATTCTGATCCTGGCGTAACAGGATCGTTAAATAATTCTAGATTACGATCTTCATATTGCCTGGCAACCTTCACACCAAAATCTCTGTTAGCGATTACTTTGTTTCGATACTCTACCCAATTAATGGATGTGCGACTCTGTGATGAAATGCCCAATTTATATTGCCCGTAATAGAATTCAGTAAATTGCGCCTGAACAGAGCTATCATTCCGAACAAAAGTATTCCTTTCGAACTTTACTTCTGGGCTTGCATATAACCTTGTTTTTATATCCCCATCGTTTTCGGGTTGCTCTCTGGGATTAACAAAATCTTCAACCTGATACAATGCTATTTCAAGATTATCTGGCAACGCTAATTGATAATAGCCCACACACTCATTTTTCCATTCCTGGCTATATGCGTTAAATGAAAAGAGTAAGCAAACAGATAACACTGGCAAGCACAGAGTTTTCATAGCAACACTCCACTTCTGTCATTATTTTCAAAAATACCAGCAATCTGAAAGTCATTACTATTTAAGCCATTATTATTGGCTATAAGTCGTATATTATAAGGAATCAGGTTATTCTCTCCCTCAGTCCAGTGAACGGGTAACATAGTAAAATATCCCTTAACGCCGTTCAGTTTATTACTATGCTGGACTGTTCTATTAGTAGCCCAGAATGTTTCTGAAAACGGCATATTTTCCTTATCAGACTCTGCCGCTGTAGAATTAACCGAAATTACTGGCCAGACAGAAGACCTGATTTTACTTTCAGTGCTATCAGGATAATCGTTACCTCCATCCAGTTGATAATTATCTCCTGGAATAAAGTTGAATACTGCTTCGTAATTTTCGGCATTTTTTTTCGCCAGCATCTGAATTTTTTCCCATCCCGTCCTGAGTGCCGGTTTATCCAGCACATCTGCACACGCTCCCGCTGCGCTGCCCAGCCATTTACGCCATGCACTTTGTCTCAATTCGCGCGCAAAGTTTCGGGTCGGGGCAGCAACGCCCGTCCCATCCAGGTCCGTATAACAATGGGCTGTATCGGATATCAGTACCGCCAGCTCGGAGTCCCGGTCACCTTGCAGACTCCGGTCATTGATATTCGCACTTCCCACCAGAACATAGCGGTCATCGACAATCATCAGTTTACTGTGGACATATATCTGCTCTGTTACCGCCCTGCCGTTTAGTTCAGCGTGGTCGCGCAGATTCAGCATCGTCACATACTCATTGCATGCTTCCAGTGGAATGGTTTTATACTTATCGCCGCACTGCTCTTCCAGCTCAGTAATTTTCTGCCACCACTCCCTGCGCGGGACCGTCTGTAGCTCAAGTTGTTGTTTTACCCATAAGCTACGGCGAATACGGTTAAGCAGGCTCTGCGAACCAAAGACTAAGGACTGTCGGGTTAAATGAATTTGCGCCACAATGGCCGGATCATCAAGCCGCCCCTCTGGATACACCGGCAGTACAATATACACATGGAACGCCTGCTGCATATGACTAAAGACTGCCCGTTTAACCCGGTCTCCCAGCCATTCTGCCACCGGATTTTGCGGTGTCGTGTCATCAGCCAGGAGCCGGGTTGCCCAAGCTGCTACTGACGGATTAATGCTATCCGCCACCGGACTTAGCCCACTCCCGGCACTAATCGATGACCGCCCAAACGCCGAGACAAAGAACTGATTCTCAATATAAATATAGTGCTCCGCCTTGCTGATAAGCAGGTGGATACTGCGTAGGATATCATCCTGTTTGAGCCTGGCCTTTGGTGCGCTGTCCGGCATACGTTTATGCTCATCTTTACGCATGTCGAGTGAGGCACTGCGCAGCACCTGCACCTGGCAACTGCCTTTTTTCCGTGGCGGTGCTGCCGGAACCTCCAGTTCAGGAACAGAGGTTTTCAGCGAATGATCCGGATAGGGGTGACTATAACTGTTCCAGCGAAACACAAAGTTACGCACCAGGTCATAAACCGCTGGCCCTTCAATTTGCATTTGGTAGTCCTGCCAGGGCATCCGGGGCTGGACCGTCGGGTCCAGATAGGTACTGTCCTTTGACGTGGCGGATGACTGCCAGTGCTGATGGCTGAGCACGTTATTGATAATGTGCTGTACACTGTCAGCCTGCCGACGCTCAGCTTTTTGCCGTTCATCCTGCTGGTTATCCCGCCGGAATCCCCCTGCCGGGATGACATATTCCTCCATGGGGTTGTAACTGCTTTGCCGCGAAACAGGCGGGATGCACGAATTGTACATATTCATCCCCTGTCGTCCGTCTGCATTTGCCTGCAAACCATAATGGTCATCATAGCGTCCGTAGGCCAGGTCAATACCGCCGACAAACGCAACTTCTTCATCAACAATCACGCATTTCTGGTGATGCGAAAACATCATTCCGGATTTAGAATCCGCACACTGAACATAAAAGGCCTTGCGCTTCAGATAACAATTCATCGCCGCAAACACCCGCTCTGTTGCCGCCGAATAGGTTTCCACCTGTGAGGGATTATTCCACGGCATAATGTACACCTGCAGTTCCGGTGAAGCCTGTACGGCTTCCAGTAATGCATCCACCAGGCGAACCCCTTCCGCTAGTTGGGCATCCCAGTTAACCTGCCAGCCTGTGATGTAAACACATTTTTGGGCCTGTTTAAAGGCAGTCAGTAACGCAGTAAAATAGGCCTTTCCCCCCAGGAAAGCCTGCACCGCATTACCTTCGGTATACTCGGCAAAGTTTTCTGACTGACGCTCCTGGCCACTGGTGTAATGTACCCAATGGTTGTGAGTTAACGTGGCTGTATAGCTCTTGTCGCTTTTGTCATCAAAATACACACTCCCCCGATTCATGCCATCATCAAGTTTTTGCACTGCCATCTTATTTTTCCTCCCTGAGTGAATCGAGTATTGCCCCGTTGATCTGTTGTTCATCCTGTATACATTGTTTCAGCTTTTCGCCAGGTTGAATGTTGTCGGAGACCGAATTGAACATGCGATGGAATCCCATTGCATCCTGTGCACAGAAGTCCTTTGCATCACTGCCTGTGTCGGCAGGTATCATATTGAAATACAACCTGTGCGCGCGGTCACCAGCCACCATCCATAAACGGGACGAATACTGTGATGCCAGTTTTATCAATTGCGCCTGTTGTGTTTCTGACTGGAGAACATTGCCAGCATCGTCCGTTTGTCCGTTCATAAGGACTTCATCGGTAGAAATGGCCTGCATGTAAGAGCCTGCCTCGACGATTTGCCACTGGCGCACTGATTGTGCAAGTCCGTTTACTCCTGGCGCATCAGACAAACGGAGCACCGGCTTAAGGTTCTGACTGATCGGTTGGGAGGTGAATAAATCAACCAGTGGCATCACTGGCAGATTTAACGGCATACTCGCCGCCCCCGCCGCCATAGTCCGCTTCACCTTCCGCATATACGTCGCCGTCGTCCCGTACTCCACCTTCCCGGCCTCAAGTCGCAGATAGCTTCCGCCACCGATCAGCGTTATACGTTTTTTCCCGGCAAAGGAAATGTCACCCGCTGAACTCAGCGTCAGCTTCTTCTCAGCAAACAACCGCAGGCTGGCGTTCTGCGCCTGGACCTCTACCGGCCCTTCTCCGGATTTGACGCTCAGCTGGCCGGTGCGGGCAAAGAGCCCCAGCTTCTCCCCGGCCAGCGCGGTCATGTTGCCCATTGTTCCGATGCTAATATCCCCCCCAGCATTCAGGGCGACATTTTTTGTGGCCGCCATTTGCAGATGCTCACCGCTGGTCAGCCCCATCCCTTCCGGGGCGGACATCAGCAGCACCTCGTTTAGCGGTTTCAGCCGCTGCTCAAACATCTGTATCTGGCTGTCGACATCCCCCTTCAGCGCCTGCGCTTTTTCTGCGGCCATTTCCAGCTGCTGCAGTTGCTGATTAAGCCTGTCGATTTCCTTCAGCGCAGCGCTCATATCCAGTGCGTCACCCTGCGCTTTCGCCTGCGCATCCGCGCTGACAAACAGTCCCTTCCCCGCTCTCAGGGTTCCCCACTCATCGGTGCGCAGCTCGGTGCCCTTGCCGCGACGTTGCCCCTGTGCATCCACCAGGTGCCCGCTGTTGAGCTGCGTCCTGCCGTATTCCGTGGCGAGTTTGATATGCTCCTCGCCGCGCTTATCCTCCATCCGCAGCTTGTTGTTCGCCGGGGTGCGCAGCACGTTGCGTGTGTGATTGTCACGGGTGACGTGGTCCGGGTGCTCAGAGTCGTGCAGCGCATACGCAATGTACGGCAGGTCGATATCGCCGTTGCTATACGCAATCGCCACTTCGGTACCGTCGGTGAGCGGGGTGTGCCAGCCGTATGTATCACCAGAGTACGGCTTCGCCATCCGCAGCCAAAGATAGCCGTAGCCCGGCTCCGTGCTCTCCCGGTCGAAGTCCGGCTTCACCCGGTAACCGGTCAGGTTTCTCCAGCTCATCAGCCAGCGTATTACGGATAAAGGAGAATGCCTCGCTGACTGCTGGCAGTGCCAGGATATTGTCTTCCGCCTGCTGCCAGTCAATGAATGCCTGAGGCGAATCATTAACCGGACAGACAACCGGCTTATTACCCCGAACGATTATCCACGGCGTTTCAGGCCCGGAAAATTCGGCACTCAATACAACCGGCAGTGTGAAGCCCGTCAGGGACTGAATCTGCTTACACTGCTGGCGGAGCGTTTTCAGTGCGGAACGAAGAACGGCTTCATCCTGATGATGGTCTGGCAGGCAGCGGTACATCACCGAGAGCTGACCGACCTGGCGCGGGAACTGCGTCTGTATGTTGCGGACAACGTCAGTTAACCGGCTGACGTCACCGATCCGTAGCCACCATCCCTGGGCTGTTTTACGCAGAGGGCTTCGCTGAAACAACGCATCCGGCATGTCACCACACACCAGTACAACCGGGCCCCGGGTGTCGGGTAATGGCAGTTCAACAGTTGAGACGGTAGCACCGGATGCGGGCTCCTGACGCCGACAGTTTTTAAAGACAGTCCAGCCTGCCAGAAGGAGGATCAGCAGAGTGGCCAGGCCTTTAAAAACGTTGCCTGTCGGGATGAAATACCACAGCAGCCACAGCAATGTGGCAACGGCTGCTAAGGCGTGCAGGACTACCGGAATAATGACTGTTCTACGCATTAGCCATGCAGCTCCGGTATTTGTGCTGACAACAGAGCCTGAAGCCACAGATGGCCACCCCACCAGATAACCCCGGTAAGAATGACGGCGAGCGATATCCAGAACCAGACTGAGCGCATCAGACTCCAGCGATGTTTCCCCATCCGGTGAACAACCAGGGACAGGCCTGCATCAGGTGGAGAAACCCGCTCAGAAAGGGCTTTCACTACCTCATCTCGCTGCGACTGGCTGACCGCTTTCAGGCTGTATAATCCCTGAAAGCCCAGCGCTATCACACGGTGATAGCAGGTCAAAACGGCCGGATTCGGTGAGGGCTGATGCAGAACTTCTGCAATGCGATCCCATAGCGCTTCACCTGCCCGAAGTGAGCCAAAAAAACGGGCCTGAAGCGGCGCTTTACGCCAGGCCGCCTGGCCTTCATCCACTTTCGGCTCCTCTCCTTCTTCACTTTTTTCAGGCTTACGGCTCATCACCGTTTCGTCCAGCAGGGCACATTGTGCGTAGGATATATGCTCCACACTGGCGTCGTCATAACCGGCACGCTCCAGCGCTTCCCGCACACTTTCAACCTGTTTAACGCATTTGTTGTAAAGCGCAGGGCCATTAAGCGTGACGGCGCCTTTCTTAAGCATGGTGACGGTAAGCCACGTCTCCGTCATCAGCTGGTCGATATCGATATCCTGTCTCATGAGCGCAATACCGCAAAAAGTTCAAGTTCCAGGGCACCAAGTAACTCAGGCACATAGAACATACACACCCCCTGCTGCTGCATTTCATGCGCTGCGGGGCTTTCCATATCAAGGGCAAAGTACTGGTTTTCCATGCGTACAGGTAACGCTGCCGGGACCCTGCTCACCGGGATCAAAGGGATCCCCTTGAGTGCCGCACCATAGATCTCGCGGACATCGTCAGGTGAACCCGCCTGACAGAGTGCAGGGAATTTCTCCGCAACCTGCCAGGCCGGGATATCCGAGCGCACAGAGAGATAAAGGTCGGCCTCTTCACGCAGGCGGATATCATGAAGGCTGGCCTTCCAGGTCTGTCCGTCCGATCGGGACATCTCCAGCGCGATAACGCGGGATGGGAGACTTGCTTCCAGCAGCTCTGTGACCAGGTCAAAGAGCGGAGGAAACGCACTGGCCGGTTCCTCGTGGTCATAACCCGGTATGGCATCAAGATCATGGTCCAGGGAAAAGGTCAGCATACTGCCTGCCAGACGAGCGAGCTCCGCCCACACCTGTTCAGGCGGACGGGAAGGAAAACGTTCGTATTCTGTCAGCACTCTGGCGTGAGAATTCAGTGCATTCAGCAACCAGAAAAGGGAAACGTCGGCGACGGCAAAATCGGCGAGCCTTTCGTTGCTTTCACGACGCATCGTCATCAGACGCTGGCGTCGGGAGCGTAACTGGCGATTGAGCAGCACCAGACGTTCGCGAAGAACCGGGCTTGCCGCAAATGACGCAACAGGAGGAATAAAAGACGGATCCTGTCGCCACGCATTTTGCCCGTCCCGGATCAGTCTTGCTACCGGGCAGACTTTCCAGGAATCATTGCTTTCATGGGCAAACCGTATGGTGAGATTAAACCGGGCAACGGCCATGGATTCTTCTTCAGAGCCAAAGACATCCTGCAACGTCACCCACTCTTCACGATAGCGAAGCGGCCGGTCTGCTCTGACGCCTTCCTGTTCAACGTTGGCAACACCCGGCTGCATGTGAGGCAGTGCGATGACAACAGTGACCGCATCACGACCTGCCAGCTGGCTGGCATCTAACTCACGCGGTGCCGGAGGCAGATCGCTCCTTTGCGCGTCAATCAGCGAACCATCTTCCAGCCAGAGGCGTAACTGCGTAATCTGGATCAGACCGGACGAGAGAAGACTGTCATTAAACTCAACCTTTTCCACACCCCAGGGGAATGGGGATGCCAGCGCTGATGCACCGGCACTGCGAAAAGACTCCCATTCAGCCTGCTGCTGGAACTGTTGAGGGGACAGTAAAGCCCCCTCGTTCCACAGTGGACGATAAATTTTCATCCCTGCCCCCGCCTTACGCTTTCGCTTTCGGCATCTGAGAAACCAGAGACAGGTTCACGTCCATCCCTTCCACCTGGAAGTGCGGCACTGCGTACAGCTTCACGCGGAAGAAGCCCGGATTGTCCTCGATATCTTCCACCACCACCTTCGCGTCGCGCAGCGGGTGTGAGGCCTGCAGCTCGTCACCCGGGTCGGTCATCTCCGTCACCAGACCGCGCACCCAGGTGTTGAGCTCCAGCTCCAGCAGGCGGCGATCCTTGGTGGTGCCGATGTTTTCACGCTGAACGAGCTTCAGGTAGTGCGCAATACGCGACAGCAGGAAGATATACGGCAGGCGCGCGTTGATGCGGCTGTTGGCGGTGGCGTCGGCGGTGTCGTACAGCGCCGGCTTCTGGGCCGAGTTGGCCGAGAAGAAGCAGGCGTAGTCGCGGTTTTTGTAGTACGACAGCGGGATAAAGCCGAGGCTGGCGAACTCAAACTCGCGGGTTTCCGGGATCATCACCTCCGACGGGATCTTCACCTGGTTGCCTGTGCCCAGATCGTAGAGGTGGATCGGCAGATCTTTCACCGCTCCGCCCGCCTGCGGGCCACGGATCTGCACGCACCAGCCGTTATTAATAAAGCTTTTCACCATGTTGGACGCGAAAGAGAACGAGGCGCTGGTCCACAGGTATTTCTCGTGGTCCGGGCCTTTCACCTGCTCGACGTAGTTGAAGCTGCGCACCGGCACGGTGTCCGGTCCATACGGCAGGCGGCCCAGCACGCGCGGCATCACCAGGCCGATATAGCGCGCGTCGTCGGTGTCGCGGAAGGATTTCCATTTGATGTACTCGGCGCGGTCGAAGTAGTTGCCGATATCCTTGATGGCGGCAACCTCTTCCATGGACTCTTTCAGAAAGAAGGCCGGACCCACGGCGCCGATAAACGGCATATGCGCCGCGGCGGAGACGCCGGAGATGTTGCGCAGCAGCGCCACGTCCTGCGGGCTGGCGTCGAACTCATACGCGGAGATCACCGAGCCAATCGGCTCGCCGCCCGGGGTGTCGTACTCGGCGGTGTAGGTGTGCCAGTAGAGGCCGCTCTGAATCAGCTCCGGCGCGTCTTCGAAGTCCTGGCGCAGATCGTCTTTGGAGACATCCAGAATTTCGGTTTTGACGTTCTGGCGGTAGTCGGTGCTGTCCACCAGCTGCTTCAGGCCGCGCCACAGGGATTCCACCTTCTGGAACTCAGGATGGTGCATCACCGCGTCCAGCTGGCGGCTGATTTGATAATCCAGCTCCGCGATATGGTGGTCAATCAGGGTCTTGTCGAGCTTCTCCACGGTCTTTCCGGACTGACGGATGCAGTCCATAAATACCTGCATCGCCGCCGTCAGTCGTTCGCCCGCCGGGGCGTCGGACAGCGCGGCATCATCCAGAAAGTCGTTAATATCGCCCAGGCGGGACGCCGGGGTCAGGTTGATTTTGTCAAACAGGGAGGCGTAAACGCTCTCTTTTTCCAGTACAGCGGTCTGCCCCTGCGCGGGGGCGGTTTCAGTATTTACAGACATCAGCATATTCCCGGTTAATCCATTAAATAACGCACGCCGTTTATTTCGGGGCCAGCGCGCTCATTTCGTCGCGTAATTCCTGCGTCAGCGCCGGGTCTTTCAGGATTTTCTCAAGCTCTTTTCTGAAAGTGGCGTTATCAAGCAGGTTGGATTTGAGGTCGCGTAACAAATTACGCATCGCCAGCATGGCGCGGAGCTGGGGAATCTGGCGGGCCACCTGCTCCGGTTCGAAATCTTTCATATCGGCGAAGCGGAGCTGAATATTTTCTTCGGCGCTATCGCCGGCCAGCGTGTTCTGTACCGTGAGGCTGATTTCCGGGCTGAATTCCGAAAGTACGCTGTTGAAGTTATTTTTATTGACGTTGATTTTTGCTCTTTCCGATAATGGCCGGTCTTCTTTGCCATTACTGAAATCACCGATGGTGAGGAGTTTCAGCGGCAGCTCGACTTTCTTCTGCGCGCCTCCTGTGTGCAGAGCCAGCTTTAAATTAATGCGTGCCTTGGGCACCTCATTCTGGAACGTATCAGCCATAGCGGTCCCTTCCCGTGAGGAATAATGTGTTAAAGATAACGGTGTGTGATGACCCGGATATAGTAGAGCAAAGCGCCAAAAAATATCAACCAGCCTGTTCCAAAGTCCATTATAAGACTTTCCTCAGGCATCTTAAGGCAAATGTAAAAATGAAACGCATGAGACAAACAAAGCCGGTATGTAATAACAACCATTTGCTTACAATAAAGGCAGGATGTATACCTGACAGAGAAATGTGAATTAAATTCATATCTGAACAGGCAGCATTGATTGATGCAAATCAATATGTAACGCAAATACTGGTCATTCCGGATACTGAAAAGCGCGCGAGCAGGGGCGTAAGAAATAAATTATTTTTTATCGTTTACCGGCCATGAAAAAGTCCAGTAGTGGATTTTAATATGGCTATAATTAATGGCTACTAGGATTAATATAAAACTCACAAATAATATCTGCCAAATATCCGGTATCGATGGTTAAACCGGACAATGTATAGATTCGCGCTGAGAGAAAAAGAAATAGCGGCATTTCATTCAGCGGATATATTAGAACACAACTTACAATAATGCCTCTCACTCATATCATGCCCTATAACCTTCCTTGCGCCCTCCCCGTAGACAGAGAGAGACAACGTCTTTCTACGGTGAGCCATCCCAGTCAAGTCGCCAGAGAGAACATTCAGCGTTAATGATCCCTCATATCATCACCAGACTGCCCGGCCTCAACGCTGCACTTTCCCCTCAGCTCTTCTCTTTACCGCCACAGATTCAAAACCTTGATCTTCTCCGTGGCTCAGCGCAGCATGGAAATGCAAACACACTAAAACAAGAATTCGCAACCCAATCACAGGAGAGAATCAGTGCAAACAGGACATCGCTTCCAGGCCACGGATCTGCATCAATTTGTTAAAACCCTTTTCACCCATATGGGAAGCTCCCTCACCGAAGCATCGCTTATCGCCGACCATCTGATTGCCGCTAACCTGGCCGGGCACGATTCCCACGGCGTCGGCATGATCCCAAGCTACGTACGCTCCCACGCGCAGGGTTATCTCCAGCTCAATCGCCACGCCAGCGTGATGAAGGACGCGGGCGCGGTGGTCACGCTGGACGGCAACGGCGGCTTCGGCCAGGTGGTGGCCCATGAAGCCATGCAGATCGGCATTAAGAAAGCCAGAGAGCACGGTATGGCCGCCGTGGCGCTGCGTAATGCGCACCATATTGGCCGCATCGGCTACTGGGCAGAACAGTGCGCGGCCGCCGGAATGATCTCTATCCATTTCGTTAACGTCGTTGGCAACGTGATGGTCGCCCCGTTCCGTGGGAAAGACAGCCGCTTCGGTACTAACCCGCTGTGCGTGGTGTTCCCGCGCGCCGGCCATCCGCCGCTGCTGCTGGATTACGCCACCAGCGCCATCGCCTTCGGTAAAACCCGCGTCGCCTGGCATAAAGGCGTCCCGGTACCGGCGGGGTCGCTGATCGACGCTCACGGCGTCCCCACTACCGACCCGGCGGTGATGCAGACGTCGCCGCTGGGGGCGCTGCTGACCTTTGCCGAACATAAAGGCTACGCGCTGGCGACGCTGTGCGAAATTATCGGCGGCGCGGTATCCGGCGGTAAAACCTCGCATCAGGAGACGCTGCAGGGCAGCGTGGACGCTATCTTCAACTGCATGACCACCATTATTCTCAGCCCGGAAGCGTTCGATGCGCCGGATATGCAGCGCGAGACCGAAGCGTTTATCGACTGGTGTAAACGGTCGCCGCACGACCCGGACGCGCCGATTCTGGCCCCGGGCGAGTGGGAAGAGGCTAACCGCCAGCAGCGTCTGGCGCAGGGGATACCGCTGGACGCCGGAAGCTGGCAGGCGATTTGCGCCGCCGCCGAAGAAGTCGGTTTACCCGCCGACACCCTCGCGCAGCTGCGCCAGAAGCTGGCCTGATTTTTCCTCGATGACGCCCGAACGGGCGTCATGTCATCGTCATTAGTGTCGACATCACCGCCGCCTCGCCCTGGATGATCAACTATTCTATACAAATTCAATAAGTTAAGTTTTGGCACAGCGTATGCATAACGCTCCCGTCATTTGCCGGTGCGCTGGCTCATGACGCCCTGACAAAGGCGGGCCGGGCCCGGTCTGTCGTTGTTGTTTATTCTCTGTTAACAGGTCTGTTACTGATGAAAAAAATCACGAGCGTTTGCCCTTATTGCGGGGCCGGTTGCAAACTTAAGCTGGTCGTCGAAAACAATAAAATTCTCCGTGCCGAAGCCGCCGATGGCGTCACCAACCAAAACCAGCTGTGCCTGAAAGGCTATTACGGCTGGGATTTTCTCAACGACACCCAGCTACTGACGCCGCGTCTGCAGCAGCCGATGATTCGCTATCAGAAAGGCGGTAAGTTCACCCCGGTCAGCTGGGAGGAAGCTATCCGCTATACGGCGAATAAACTGCGTGAAATAAAGGAGAAGCACGGCCCACGCGCCATTATGACGACCGGTTCATCGCGCGGTACCGGGAATGAAACCAACTATGTGATGCAGAAATTCGCCCGCGGCGTGCTCCACACCAACAACGTCGACTGCTGCGCCCGCGTCTGCCACGGCCCGTCGGTAGCCGGGCTTCAATTGGCGCTCGGTAACGGCGCGATGAGCAACTCGATTAGCGATATCGAAAACTCGAAATGTCTGCTGGTCTTTGGCTATAACTGCGCTGACTCCCACCCTATCGTCGCCCGCCGGGTGATTAAAGCTCGCGAAAACGGGGCGAAAATCATCGTCTGCGACCCGCGCCGTATCGAAACCGCCCGCATCGCCGATCGCCATCTGCAGCTCAATAACGGCAGCAACATGGCGCTGGTCAACGCCTTCGCTCACGTTCTGCTGGAAGAAGATCTCTATAACCACGACTACGTAGACCGCTTTACCGAGGGGCTGGACGCCTATCGCGAAACGGTGAAAGACTATTCCCCTGAAGCCGTCGAAGGGATCGTCGGCGTGCCGGCCGCTGAAATTCGCCAGGCGATGCGCATGTTTGCCGCCGCGCCTTCCGCCACCATTATGTGGGGCATGGGCGTCACCCAGTTCGGCCAGGCGGTGGACGTCGTCAGAGGGCTGGCGAGCCTGGCGCTGTTAACCGGTAACCTCGGACGCGCCAACGTCGGCGTGGGTCCGGTACGCGGACAAAACAACGTCCAGGGCGCCTGCGATATGGGCGTCCTGCCGAATATGTTCCCGGGCTACCAGGACGTCACCGACGCCAGCGTTCGCGATAAGTTTGCCAAAGCATGGGGCGTTAACCCGGCTGTCATGGACGACCAGGTCGGTACCCGGATCACCGAAGTGCCGCACAAAGCGCTGGCTGGCGAAATCAAAGCCTACTACATCATGGGTGAAGATCCCCTGCAAACCGAAGCCGATTTAGGCCTGGTGCGTAAGGGGATTGAAGCGCTCGATTTTGTGGTGGTGCAGGATATCTTTATGACCAAAACCGCCGAAATCGCCAATGTGCTGCTGCCCGCCACCTCATGGGGCGAACACGGCGGCGTCTTTACCTGCGCCGACCGCGGCTTCCAGCGCTTCGAGCAGGCGATTATCGCCACCGGTAATGTTAAGCGCGACTGGGAAATCATCAGCCTGCTGGCCAGCGAAATGGGCTATCCGATGCATTACGATAATAACCAGCAGATCTGGGACGAAATGCGCGAACTCTGCCCGCTGTTCTACGGCGTCACCTACGAGAAAATGGGTGATATGAACCACGTCCAGTGGCCGTGCCCGACGCTGGATCACCCCGGTACGCCGTGGCTGTATAAAGATAACCTCTTCGATACGCCAACCGGCAAAGGCCAGCTGTTCGCCGCCCCGTGGCGCGCGCCTGCCGAGACGCCGGATGAAGCGTATCCGCTGGTGCTCTGTACCGTGCGCGAAGTCGGCCACTACTCGTGTCGTTCGATGACCGGCAACTGCGCGGCCCTGCAATCGCTTGCCGATGAGCCGGGCCGGGTACAAATCAATCGCGCCGACGCGCAGCGCCTCGGTATCGCCGACCAGCAGCTGGTGTGGGTCAGCTCGCGGCGCGGTAAGGTGATTACCCGCGCCGACATCAGCGATCGCATTAACGAAGGCGCGGTGTATATGACCTATCAATGGTGGGTCGGCGCCTGTAATGAGCTGACGCAGGATAATCTCGACCCGATCTCGAAAACGCCGGAAACCAAATACTGCGCGGTGAAGGTGGAGGCTATCGCGGATCAGCGCTGGGCCGAGCAGTATGCCTGGACAAGCTATAGTGAGATGAAAGCCCGCCTGAAAGCGGCGGTGAACGTGTAAAACACCGCGGGGAGATGCGCGCGTCTCCCTTCATATCCACTTTTGCTCCCGGGGGCTGCGCTCAACGTGCCTTGCCCAGGCTACAGGTTCAGTGCCATCTGCGGATCGGTAGCCCGGACAGATGCGCAGCATCGCCTCCGGGAAATTCAGCTACTCTGCGC